>SLIY01000037.1 GCA_007135385.1 Leptolyngbyaceae cyanobacterium CSSed165cm_216 | reverse complement strand
GCTCGCCGCGATCGGCTCCCTGGCGGTTGAGACTGGTGGGATCGTGGATGCGCCAGAAGGTGTCGAGCAGGGTGTCGTAGGCTAGGGCAGCGGGGTCAAACTGCACCTGACAGACCTCGGCGTGGCCAGTAATGCGCGAGAGGACGTCGAGATAGCAAGGGTGCTCGAAGTGCCCGCCCATGTAACCGACGGAGGTATCAACAATGCCGGAGAGCTGACGAAAGGCGGCTTCTACGCCCCAGAAGCACCCGGCCCCAAAGGTAGCAAGTTCAAACACAACACACACATTAGTATCCAGCAGATATCAGTATCCAGTAGATATCGCATCCCTACTCAAACGCTCCAGCCAATTCATCATCTAGCGCATCTGCAATACCCGTGTCATCGACGCTAATCGGTTCATCCGCACAAATTCCATAAAAATCCTCCAACGACAGCGCAGCAGTAGCTCCTCGTTGGACAGGCTGGTAAATCACCATCACTTCTACATCTCGGTCAGTTAACCCGACCGGAATGTCAAGATGCAAAATGCCATCTTGCCCCACTCGCTGTCGCACCTTAATGCTTGCCATCATGGCTCTCCCCCTCTTAATCGGCTTCTTCACCCAATTCTTGCCATCTTCAGTTTGAGGATCTGGGGGTAGCATCCCCAGACTGAATTCAGTGACATTTGGCCTTAAACTCGCGATCGCAGCACCGTCAGCAATTTGATGAAATGATCGGGCAAGGGCGCGATCGCCACCACCCTTTCCCCGCTGGCGGGGTGCCGCAGTTCTAACCGCTGGGCATGGAGTGCTTGCCCCGGCAGGTTTACCCCCACATCCCGACCCGACCCATAGGTGGGATCGCCCACGATCGGGTGGCCCACATAGGCGCTATGTACCCGAATTTGGTGGGTGCGCCCGGTTGCTAACCGAAACCGCAGCAGGGAAAAGTTACCCAGCCGTTCTTCCACCTGCCAGTGGGTGACCGCATGGCGACCTTTTTCTAGGGGCACTACGGCATTTTTCTTGCGATCGGCGGGGTGCCGCCCCAGGGGGGCATCAATAGTACCAGTGTCGGTCTTAGGCGCGCCGTACACTATCCCCAGGTATTCCCGGCGGGCGGTTTTGGCCTTCATTTGGGCCTGCAAGTCACTGTGGGCCAGGTCCGTTTTGGCCACCACAATTGCCCCGGTGGTATCTTTATCCAGCCGGTGCACAATGCCGGGGCGCTGCACCCCGCCAATGCCTAATAACTGGTCACCACAGTGGGCCAACACCGCATTCACCAGGGTGCCACTCATGTTGCCAGGGGCCGGGTGGACCACCAACCCCGCCGGTTTATTGATAATAATCAGGTGCTCGTCCTCGTAGAGAATGTCGAGGGGAATCGCCTCTGGGGTCAGCTCCAGGGGCTTCGGTTCGGGAATGGTCAGGTGGATGCGATCGCCCACCTGCACGGCGGCTTTCTTATTGGTACAGCACTGGCCGTTGAGGTGCACATATTCCCAGTCAATCAACTTTTGAATCCGATTGCGGGAAAGAGCTTTGACATGGGCCGTAAGCCAGCGATCGAGCCGTTCTGGATCAGCCTGTTCGACAGTCAGTTCTAGGGTTTGGTCAGCGATGGCGAGGATTTGAGCGCATATAGATGTTCTAACATTTTAGTTACTTGCCAACTGCTTCAGCACAATTCCCACCAGGGATCTTGACATACTGTACCAATGCCCTAGAATCAGTTCCCATTGTTTGGACATAACCTGTCGTTAACCCGAGGCTGTTGTGATGATGTCAGCAAAGGTCAATCCCGCTCGCTCAACACCCACCCTGGCCGTGGGACAGCTGCGTCGGGTGCACCATATTGCCCTGAACGTCAAAGACATGGCCGCCTCGCGCCAGTTTTATGGTGGTCTGCTGGGGCTGCGGGAACTCATGGGCGACGAGGTGGATGACACCCTAAAACCCCTGGTAGCCAGCGGCAAAGTCGCCAATTTCGTTACCCCCGACGGCCTCATTTTGGATTTGTTTTTTGCCCCGGATCTAGAGCCGCCAGATCCAGATCCTGAGCAGTCTTTCACCCGGGCCTACCACCTGGCCTTTGACATTGACCCGACCCAATTTGACCAGGCGCTAGAGGTCTTGCAGCAGAATGACATTGCGATCGCCCATGGCCCGGTCACCCGCCCCACCGGTCGCGGTGTTTACTTCTATGATCCAGATGGCTTTATGGTGGAAATTCGCTGCGACCCCAGTTAATCGGGCGGGGACAGCGCTGTCGTCTATGGCTTGGCAAGCCACTAATCAGTTGAACAAGATTGGCCAAGGCTCGCGGGCAAGGACGGTCGCCATGACAAAACCCAGCACACTGATTAGATTCGGATTAGATTTTATAGAGACATTCTTTATCTTCACGGGTTCAGCATGGCAGAAGAACTAGGTAACGCCCTGGTGATCGGAGCCAGTCAGGGCATTGGCCTGGGCTTTGTCAACCAGCTCTTGCAAGATGGTCGGTTTCAGCAGGTCTATGGCACCTACCGCCAACCCGCCTCGGCCCAGGGGTTGCTGACCCTGGCGGAGCAGGTTCCTCGGCTGACCCCCCTGGCTGTGGATGTCACCGACGAAGCCACCCTGGCCGCCGCCATCAGGGCCATTCAGGGCCGCACGCCCCAGCTGCATCGGGTGGTGTACTGTGTGGGCTGGCTGCATGATGGCCCGCTGCAACCGGAAAAAAGTTTGCGACAGATCGATCGGGCTCAACTGCTGCGATCGTTTGAGGTCAACACCATCGGTGCCGGGTTGGTGGCCAAGCACTGCCTGCCTTTGCTAAAGCACGATCAGCCCAGCATTCTGGCGGCCCTGTCAGCCAAAATTGGCAGCATTGGCGACAACCGACTGGGGGGCTGGTATGGCTACCGGGCCTCGAAGGCGGCACTGAATATGCTATTTAAAACAGCCGCGATCGAGTATGCCCGCAAAAGCCCCAACACCATTCTGGCCCTACTGCACCCCGGCACCACCGATACCCGACTGTCCCACCCGTTTCAGCGGGGAGTGCCGCCAGAAAAGCTATTTTCGGTAAATCGCACCGTATCCCAACTGATGACGGTGATGGACAACCTCACCCCCGCCGACAGCGGCGAGTTTTTTAACTGGGATGGCGATCGCTTGCCCTGGTAGGTCTCTACAATTGGGCACCGACATGCAGCGCGATCGCATCACCGGATGGAACCGTGGCGATAAATCGACCAGTGGTATTCACCTGAATCACCCTGGCCCCATTGGCGCAGGTGCTAGCCCCGTTGGCGGGCACCAGCGCACCCTGCACCACATTGCAGTAGCGCCCCTGGGGCAGCTGGGTTTGAAACGTACGGGTCAGCGGTTCGGCTTCGTTGTTGATGACCACAAAGCCGCGATCACCTCGGCCAAAGGCAATTTGATTTGCGCCGTTGCTCCACCAATCCGTGACGTCAGCCACGGGCTGGGTGGCATTACGAAAGCCCACCATATTGGTAATCGCCATCCAACGGTGTTCACAGACCCAGTCGGCAAAGCACTGAGCAAGGCCATCTTTGTAGACAGGTTGGGTAACCCCATCGAGGTCAGCTGGAGGCCCCTGTTCAGAATCCTCAAAGGCGTAACTGGACATCAACTTCGGCTGACCATAGGGAAAGGCCAGCATAAACACATTGGCCAGGGCATAGAGGTGATCATCCTGGTGGGTGAGGTAGTTACCACCACCGCCATGGCCCCGCTGTTTGTCGTGATTGTCAATGAACACCACTGCTAAATGATCGGGGGCCAGGCCCCAGCTTTCCCCCAGGGTTTTGAGCTGGGCCAGGGTTTGCCCTCCCTTACCCAAAAAAGCTTCACTCACCAACCGGCCATACTCAAAATCCAGCACCTGGCCGTAGGCATAATACTCCTCTTTACGGATGGCTTCGGTACCTGGGTCGATCACCTCCTGGTAAATGAGCAGGTCTTGGTCGGGATGGGCGGCCCGCAGCCGAGCCATAATCTGCCCCAGTTCCTTCGCCCGGATGTGCTTGGCGGCATCAATCCGAAAGCCGCTGACCCCCAAGTCCACCAGATCACTCATGTAATTAACCAGGGTGGCTTGGACATGCTCAGAACTGGTATCCAGGTCGGCCAAGCCCACCAGCTCGCACTGGGTAACGTTTTCGGCATCGCCGTAGTCTGTCACCGGTTGACGGCAATCGTTAAAATCATCCCAACTGTAAAGGCCCGGATACTCATACTTGGTAAATTCGGTACCGGCACTGCCAATGCCGCTCTCGAACCCCGCCATGTGATTGATCACCGCGTCAGCGTAAATCTTCACCCCAGCCTGGTTACAGCGTGCAATCATCGCTGCCAGCTGTTCCCGAGTGCCGCTGCGACTCTCCAGCTGGTAGCTAATCGGTTGGTAGCGCTGCCACCAGGGAAAACCATAGTCGGGCAAAACGATGTGTTCTTGGGGTGGGGAAATTTGTACCCCCTTAAAGCCATGGGGGCCTAGATGGGTTTCACACTCTGCCGCAATGTCGTTCCAGGTCCACTCAAACAAATGGACAAGGGTGGTGAGTTCAGCCCTATCCACCGCAGGGCTAGGCATCACATCAGTCGATGAACCGCTGGCGATTGGTAGCACTGACAACGCCAAGCCTAATAGTCCTGCCGCGGAAAAGACCTTAATGAGTAGTTTTCCCATAGCCATCATGGTTTTAAGTCGTATAAAAAGCAACACTTTATGTTCTTAAGGGTACGGATTTATCCCCCCGATAGCATGCACATTTGGAGCGATAAACTACCAAGGGTCACAAAAGTGGGCGTCGGATTGCCATACATCAGGGGCGACGGCCATCGGCCATGTTGTTACAGTTCGCTGCGGTAAGTGACCTATCGTTTAAAAATGCCCAAAAACATAAAGTCAACTTATGTTTTTGGTGGACGAATAATCTGAGAAATTATCGCTAGGGTAGGATTGTCAACTCCAGATTTCGAGGACAAGTATTCCTAATGGGCACCTCGAACAATCGCCTGGGAAAGTCTTATAATGAGATTGGGTGAGATGACCACAAGCCAAATTCGCTGCTGGGGTTCCTATGGACAAGTACAGCGTTCCGGGTTTATTGG
>SLIY01000142.1 GCA_007135385.1 Leptolyngbyaceae cyanobacterium CSSed165cm_216 | reverse complement strand
TCGATCGCCCCATGACCGATCCCCAGGAACGGCTGTTTTGCTACCCGTTGACCGAGCACCAGTGGGTGATTGGCGGGGCGGTGAATAACGGTGGCATTGCCCTGCGCTGGGTGCGAGACCAACTGGCGGATGCCGAGGTGGCCACCGCCAAACGCCTGGGCCAGGATGTGTATACCCTGTTGATAACGATGGCCCAGGCCGTGCCCCCCGGCGCCGAGGGGTTGCTGTTTCACCCGTATCTGATGGGGGAGCGATCGCCCCTGTGGGATGCCCAGGCCCGGGCCTCGTTCTTTGGCCTCAGCCTGAAACACACCAAGTCCCATATGGTGCGGGCCGTGCTGGAAGGGATTGTCTATAACCTTTACCTGGTGCTGAAGGCCCTAGAGGATTTTGCCGGTCCCGCCATCCAGGTGCGCGCCACTGGGGGCTTTGCCAAGTCGGCCCTGTGGCGACAAATGATGGCGGATATTTTTAATCGCGAGGTGATGATCCCTGAACACTATGAAAGTTCTTGTCTGGGAGCTACGGTGCTGGGATTGTATGCCCTCGGGCATATCTCAGGGTTGGAGGCGGTGACGACGATGATTGGGGATACCTATTGTCATACCCCCAACCCTGAGGCGAGGGACCTGTACCAAAAGGTGCTGCCAGTCTTCGAGCGTCTGGTAGCGGTGTTTGCAGCAGAATATGAGGCAATCGCCCCCCTGCAAGCCCAAATCAGCCGAGCGCAGCTTGGCCATAGCCGACCCACCACACCTGACGGCTGAAATCTAGACCCTGAGGTTTGATCGCCCTCACGTTGCTAATAGCCAGGTTTTGTTAATGCCATGCCCAGGGAGGGGATGTTAGCCTATAAAAACTGACATCTCCAAAAAGTAGGCACTATGGTTGCAACTCCCGACGTTCTTCAAACATCTGCATCGAACTCCCAGTCTTCCCCCGCTGGCGCTAGCCGGGTGGCGGTACTGTTGATGGGCTATGGCGAAGTCGAGAGCTACGACGACTTTGCCAACTACAACGAGCAGGCCCTGAACCTGCTGACCGCCAAATTTGCCCCGGTGCCTACCTGGGTGTATCCCCCTCTGGCCAAGTTGCTAGCCGCCTTTGACCTGCATGAGTGGAGCCACCAGCACGGTAACTTTATTTCCCCCCACAATGCCATTTTCGAGGCCCAGCGAGCCGGGATTGAAGCCAATCTGCAAGAGCGCTGGGGCGATCGCGTCAAGGTGTTCAAAGCCTTCAACTTCTGTAAGCCCTTTTTGCCTGACCAGGTGCTCGAGCAAGTCAAAGCGGAAGGGTTCGATAAGCTGCTAATCTACCCGCTGCTAGTAGTGGACTCAATCTTTACTAGCGGCATTGCCATCGAGCAGGTGAACCAAGCGCTAGCTCAGCTGGCCGACGGCCGCGAGCACTGGGTCCAGGGTACCCGCTACATCCCCTCTTTCTTTGATCAGCCCGACTACATCGACTATCTGGCCCACATGGTAGAGGCCAAAATCAACGATCACCTGGCCGTCGCCCACCTACCCTCCCAAACCGGCATCGTGCTAATGAACCACGGCTGCCCCCACGAAGCCAAAGGCTTTACCTCCGGCATTGACGAAAGCCAGAAGCTGTATGACCGAGTGCGGGACAAGCTGATCCACAAGTATCCACTGATTTCTGTGGGCTGGCTCAACCACGATACGCCGCTGATTAAGTGGACTCAGCCCAATACCCACCTGGCGGCCCGCAACCTGATCGATTTGGGAGCCACCGCCCTGGTGTTTATGCCCATTGGCTTTGCCACCGAAAACCACGAAACTCTCCTGGACGTGGAGCACATCATCGAATCCCTGCGCCGCAAGCGCCCCGATGTCACCTATGTGCAAATGCCCTGTGTCAATGACGACTCAGCCTTTCTGGCCATGGCCGCCCGTTGGGCCGACCCGCACATTGCGGACCTGCTGGAAGCGGATGCCCTGGTGGTGAATCCGACCCTGGCCGCGAGCCAAGCGGCGGCGGTGCATAGTCACCACGGCCACACTCACGATCATCACTTACCCGGTCATAGCCACGACCATGGGCATCACCACCATCACTAGTACAGAAAGACAGAAGGCAGCGGAGTTATGCTTGCGCGTAGCAGGCAGAAGATGAATTCCTGACACCTGACACCTAGCACCTGACACCCTTAGCAATGGTGGTCATATTGTTGCCAGGCCATCCTAGGCAGGTATCATACAGCTAACCCTCGGTTAGCCTATGGAACCATCCCGCCATCGCTTGCAAACCACGGCTGTTCCCCTGTCCTACCTCGCCTGGGGGCAGGGGCCAACGGTGATGCTGCTCCATGGTCTGGCGGATCATGGCTTGGTGTGGCAGCCGTTAGCCGCCACCTTGGCGACTGACTACCGTTGCCTGGCCCCGGACCTGCGCGGCCACGGGGACAGTGGTAAACCCGACGACCCCGCCGCCTACGATTCCCTGGCCCTGGTGCAGGATCTGGAGACTTTGGCAGCGGCTATAGTGAATGACCAGGAAACCGATGGGGCGATCGCGGTGGTGGCCCATTCCTGGGCGGCTAAGCTGGCCCTGCTGTGGGCGCAGCACTATCCCCAACGGCTGCGGCAACTGGTACTGGTGGATCCCTTTTTCGTCAACCAACTGCCAGGGCTATTTCGGCTGACCTTTCCGTTGCTGTATCGCACCCTGCCGTTTTTGCAGGTGATGGGGCCGTTTGATAGCTACGAAGCGGCAGCCGCCGTGGCCCGTCCCCTGAAGCAGTATCGGGGCTGGAGCCCCCATCAGCAAGCGGTATTTCAAGGGGCCATGGAGCAAAAACCTGATGGCCGCTGGGGCAGTAAGTTTGCGATTGCGGCCCGTAATGGCGTGTTCAACGATATTCTGAACCGGGCTGGGCTCACCACTGAACTGGATGTACCTACCCTGCTGCTGCTGCCCGAACAAGGTCTGAACCGCCTGGCTTGGCAGATTAAACCCTACCGCACCTACCTGCCTAATTTGCAGATCAAAACGATTCCCGGCAACCATTGGCCCCATTTGGTGCAGCCCGCTGCCCTTAACCAAGCCGTGGCCAATTACCTCAGCGAAAGCTCGGCCTAGAGCATCGGTTCATAAGAGATGGCGCTTGGGGTGCCTACCCAACAGGCCAACCACTTCTTCCTGTGCAATGCGAAGCGCGACAACACATCCAATAGGCCAACCCTTCCGTGAGGTCCAGGGCGTAGGGGTCTGGGGGGAGCGAAATCCCCCCAGCGGCCCATCTGGCTTTCCCACCAAGTCTCGCGAGCTACGGCCAACCTAAATCCACCACCTTGATAGGCCTATTGCGTTTTTTAGCTATATCCCACCACTTCTTCCGTCATCGGAGTGGCTAAGGGCTTTAATTGATCCAACCGGTTAGCGGGCATGGTCAGGTAAAGGACATCCCCCTCCGTGAGCACCACATCCAAGAGGTCATAGCCATGGAGGGTACGGTGCTCGCTCTCGATGTACAGCGGTACCAACTCGGCCGACTGGGCCACCGCTTGAATTGACTGGTTACAGAACGGATGATTAGGGGTAATCAACGTGGCTAGAGCCACCCAGAGGGTATCCCCCGCTAGGCCATTGCCCAAGATTCGCCCTCCCAGGGCGGCGGCGGCAAAGGTAGGGGCCGCTAAATCCATAGGGCTTAGCACCTGCTCAAAGCCAAACACCTGCTGGACCTGGTGGGCAAAGGCGGCATCGTAGGTGCGCACCACGGCGGGTAGCTTGGGGTTAACGCTGCGGGCGGTCAGGGCAATTTCCAGGTTGACGGTGTCGTCGCTAGTCACCACCAAGATCGCTTGAGCCACGGCGGCGTTTACCGTCTCTAGGGTAGAGGTCATGCTGGCGTCGGCAATAATCACCGGAATTCTCAGCCCGCTGACCGACGGCAAAAATCGATTGTGGGGGTCGCGCTCAACGATCACCACCTGGTGACCGGTGTTGTGTAAGTGGGTAGCAATCCGGTAGCCCACCCCCCCCAAACCACAGATCACAAAATGATGTTGGCGAGGCATGCGGGCTACGCTTAGCAGACTTTGAAAGTGGGAGCCCAAAATAAAGTCGTTGAGCAGGGCATAGCAAATGCCAATTACCCCGGCCCCGACTAGCATCATCACCGCAGTAAACACTTTCACCGGGGCAGACGACTGCTCGGCCACCTGTTCTTGGCCCCCGGCTCCGGTGATCATCCCCACCGAAAAGTAGAGGGCATCCACCCAGGTGGTATTTAGGTCATACCAGAGATAGGTAACGGTGGCCAGACCAATGGTAATCAGCAGAGCCAAGATCACTAGCAGGGTGGCCTGTCCCCGCCGCCGCCCATGGTTGAAGGTGTCCCGCAGACGTTGCCAAAACTGAGCCACCTGACGAGCTTGCAATACCGGCTGCTGCGGACGAGTGGCTAACACCAGGCGATCGCCCGGTTGCAGCACCTGACCCGTGACCACCGCCTTCACCAAGTCCAGGGGTTGCTGGGGCGAGTGATAGTGAATCAACAGCTGAGCACGATTGTTCCAAAGGGCTTTGAGGGGTTTGCCATTCCAGGGGTGGGCGGCGTCAATCACTTCTTCGTACATGGGCCAGGTGAGATCAAACAGCCGCAGTTGACCGATGGCCCGATTGCCCTTGGCGGCAAAGGCAAATAAGGGAGCTGCCAGGGCGGCGGCGCTGAGGCTGACATGGTGGGGGAGGGTATGGTCTAGCCGTTCCCCCAGGGTGATGTTGAACAACCGGTTGATAATTCGAATTTGGGGATTCAACACCCTAGCCTGGGTTAGGATCGCCAGATTTAGGGCATCGTCAGAGGTGGCCAGTACCAAGGTGTGAGCCTGGTGAATACCGGCCTGGATCAGGGTAGCAGGCGATCGCAGTTCCCCCACCACAATCTCCCCGCCCGAGTCTGGCAGGGGATGATAGCTGATGCCCACCACCTGAGCCCCTTGTTGGCGCAGCAAAGTAAAGATACGCAACCCAGTACGCCCTAGGCCGCAGATAATAATCTGGGGCTGATCAGGCTGGGGCACCACCAGAGGATCATCTAAAGACATCATGGCCATAGCCAGCGATTGCGAGAGTGCTACCCTTGTTGTCAACGCTGAGGGGTGCTGATTGCTGTAGCTTAGGGCACGTTGTC
>SLIY01000306.1 GCA_007135385.1 Leptolyngbyaceae cyanobacterium CSSed165cm_216 | reverse complement strand
TGACCTCAGCGACCCAGCCCATTCATAACCCGACCATACCCTGCGGTTGGCATGCTCTGAGTCCTCTCTGGCAAGCTGGGCAGCCGACGGTTCAAGCCGGCTTGCCCCATGATCAGCTGGCCCCCGCCTGGCAAATTTTACTGCTAGGGGATGGGTCTCCCACCCGCCATTTGCAACTGCTGACGCGCGATCGCACCGAAGTAGACGTGATTGATATGGCCCCTGTGGGCATGGAGCCAGATGGTGCCCCGGATATTATTCGGGTAGTGCCGGGGCCTCGTCTACGTCGGCAAGTGTGGCTGCGCACCGCCTCGGGGCAGCGGTTGGCCTACGCCGCTTCTTGGTGGGAAGCCAGCCATGTGGATGACTATTTAAAGAACAAATCTTTGCCGATTTGGGCTAGCTTAGCCCAGCTACGCACAGAACTTTATCGTGATATTCAAGGGCTGCACTATGGGGAGTCTGCGCCCTTAGAGCAGGCATTCGACCAGGAGGGGCCTTTTTGGGGGCGTCACTACTTGTTTTGGCATCGGGGTAAGCCGCTGACGTTGATCTACGAGGTGTTTTCTCCATACCTGACTCGGTACTTGGGGCCAATGCAGAGTGGACCCCAACGTTAGGCAAAGACTAATTCAGTGCCAATCAGGTCCCCCGGAGGGCGGAGGATACGAGGTGATGTCTGGATCAGAAAATGTATCCTGATGGGTGCGGGCGGACTCGTACCAAATTTGGGTACGCAGGGGACCGTATTGCTGCCGCAGCAGGGCATCGATCTGTTCACCGATCGCCTCTGCGGCCTCGACAAATTCTGGGTGTAGGGTCAGGTAAATTTCAATCCACACCTGGCGACCCACCATCCCCCGGGAACGAATCCGGGTACAGCGGGTCACCCCTTCCACCTGATTCACCACATGGGCGATCGCCTCGGGGGCAATGGCAGTGGGTTTAATTAGCATGGGTAACTGCTCATTCAGCACTCGCCACAAACTGCGCGCCACCAGGGGCAACAGCACCAGGGCAAAAGTGGGATCTAGCCAGCGTTGGTTTTGCCAGATGGCTAGCAACACCACCACCATCAAAATGGTTAGCCAGGCGTCGGTTAAGAAGTGTTGAGTATTTAGTTTCAAGGTCAAGCTGCGCAGGCTACGGGCTTGATAGCCAGAGTAAATTCCTAAGGCGATATTGATAATCACCATCGCTGCCGTAAATCGCAGCACCTGGGGATCCATCACCACCCGAAAGGCATCTGGAGTACCGGTCAGGGCCTGGCCCACTTGCCCTAGGGCAATCAGCCCTAAGCTCACCCCTGTAAACCCCAAAAATGCACACAATACCAGAGTGCCCGCCACCTCGGCTCGTCCATGGCCCCACACCTCTCGGCCCATTTGCCGTTGGGGAGAAGTGACCGCCACTAAACTCAGTACAGTGCTAAACCCGTCTACCAGGGTGTGCAGAGACTCAGCCATCAGGGTGAGTGAATGGCAAGCCCAGCCGCCAATGGCTTCTACCGCCAGTAATAGTAGGGTGGCCCACAGGGTAGTTAGCAGCAAGCGATAGCTAATACGGCGTTGGTAATCGCCCTCGTTCATGGATAGACGCGATACAACGGGCTTAATGGTACTGCAATCTGACGACCATCACTGACTGGATTCACCAGAACGGAGGGCAAAGCTGGTGCACAGAAAGGTACCACCAGGACAACATGCCCGGTGGATGCCACGTTTCTTGTATGTTGCACTTACCCCACAGGGGTTGGGGGATAACTGCCTTTCAGGACTATCGCCTAAAGATCGCCAAAGCCTTTTTTCTTCTTTTGCTTTTTCTGCTTTTTCTGGCTGGGGGCTCGAAATCCAGGAGGGGCACCGCCGCCCATACCAGGGAGTCCTGGCATACCGCCGCCCATACCGGGAAAGCCACCGCCCATGCCGGGCATACCGCCGCCCATGCCAGGAAAGCCGCCCCCTTGTCCCATCTGCTGCATCATCGATCGCATTTTGGTGAAGTCGCTCACCAGCTTACCCACATCCTTTTCTTGATGACCTGAACCGGTGGCAATCCGTCGCCGCCGAGAAGGGGATCCGGCTAGCAAATTAGGTTGTTTACGTTCCTCCCGGGTCATGGAATTAATCATGGCCTCGCAGCGCTTGAGCTGGACTTCCCCCTGTTCCAGCATATCCCCGGTAATTTGCTTACCCAACCCAGGGATTAGCTTCATGATCCCCCCCAGGGACCCCATGTTTTTCATCACCCGCATTTGTTTCAGGAAGTCATCGAAGTCGAATTCGGCTTCCAGAATTTTCTTTTGTAACTTTTCGGCATCGGCAATATCAACCGCTTCCTGGGCTTTTTCCACGAGGGTGAGCACATCCCCCATGCCCAAAATGCGGGAGGCCATGCGATCGGGGTAGAAAGGCTGCAGGGCCTCCACCTTTTCGCCCACCCCGACAAACTTGATCGGCTGACCCGAAATTTGCCGTACCGATAGGGCTGCCCCACCCCGGGCATCGCCATCCATTTTGGTTAGGATGGCCCCGGTAATCCCGATTTGCTCGTGGAAGGTGCGGGTCAGGTTGGCAGCTTCTTGGCCAGTCATCGCATCCACCACCAGCAGCACTTCATCGGGCTGAATAGCGGTCTTGATATCGGCCAATTCGGCCATCATTTTGGGGTCAATTTGTAAGCGCCCCGCCGTATCGACAATCACCGTGTCGATGCCGTCGGCTCGAGCTTGTGCTACCCCCTGACGAGCAATGTCCACCGGGTTAGCGTCTGTGCCGAGTTCAAATACAGGGACATCAATCTGCTTACCCAGAGTGATCAACTGATCCACCGCCGCTGGCCGGTAAACATCGGTGGCGACCAGCATGGTGCTGCGGTTTTCTTTGCGCAGGTGCAGGGCCAGCTTGGCGGTAGCGGTAGTTTTACCGGTCCCTTGCAGCCCAGCCATCAGCACCACGGTCGGCTTTTCGGCCTGATTGGCCAGGGGGGCGTTGGTGTCCCCCATCAGTTTAATCAGCTCATCGTGGACAATTTTGATGAACTGCTGATCGGGGCTGACCCCTTTGACCACCTCAGCGCCTAGGGCCGCTTCTTTGACTTGGGCGATAAAGCCTTTGATCACCTGCAAGTTAACGTCAGCCTCTAGCAGTGCCCGGCGTACCTCCCGCAGAGCATCGTTGACGTTAGACTCGCTAATTTTGTCCTGACCGCGCAGGCTTTTCCAGGCAGACTCAAAACGCTCAGACAGGGCTTCAAACATAGCTAGGCTAGAAAGGTAACGTTAACCTGCCAGACAGTCGGCAGGATTTCTATTCTAAAGGGTGAAGGCCTTTCTCCCCAGAGTTGACTAGTAACCTGATTCAGAGCATGAGCGTTAATGAAGTACACTAACGTTTACGGAATGCCATCAGGTTGAGGTGTATGAAGATTTGAAGGGTAAACACCAACTACTATGGCTAACGACACACCGCATCTGCTAAATCAAAGGATAGATGGTCAGGAAACGGCAATCGCATCTATGCCGCATCAAGCACCTATGCCGCATCAAGACTTAGCCCCCAGCTTAGATAACCCTAGTGTGGATGATTGCCCAACTCCAGGTCAGGGGGGTGACACCCCTTATTTCGACATCAGGCCAGCCAGTCCTACAGCGGCTAACTGGTTAGATCTGATTCGGCGCGATAGCCACGTGGCGATCGCGGTGATCCATCTCCAGACTACTTTGGGGGTGAGCACCACGGCCCAGCAACTTTTATTTGCCAATCAGTCCTTTTGCCAACTGACCCAACGGCACCTATCACCGTCGGGGCAACCAGAACCGCTCGCCCAGGGGGATCTGCTCGCAGCGTTGAGTCCCACCGATCAAGCTCGCCTGCGGCAGCGGTTCCGGCGTCACGTTTTAAATGCTCTATTGCACGACCACTATGGGGTAGCTAACCTGGTGGCCCCCCGCCTATGCCACGAACCGCTGGTGGTGTCAGTGACGGATATCCATGGGGAAACTCGTCAAATTGAGCTGCACCTGCGCACCACAGCGCCTGGTCTGCGGGTCACCGATGTGGCGCCAGCCCTCAGGGAGCGGTTAACCGCCTGCTGGTCCACACCGCCTAGCCATGACCAGGTGACAGCCCAACTCTTGACTCAGGACTCAGCCCTAAGTTTGGTCCTGAGGGGATTAAACCCAAGTGATTACAGTGCTGAGGGCTATGTGTTGGTGGAAGGGATCGATGTCACCCAGCGGGAAACCTCTAAGGCTCTAACCCATCTGCTGGTTGGGCGTGAGCCAGTACTGGGATCCGATCAGTTTGGTCGGGCTAATCAACTGCTGAAACACTTGTTTAAGGCTGATGACAGTCTGTTACTAAGTGCTGAACACAGTCAGGCCCAGTTGTTTTTAGACCTCGACCAACCGGAATGGACCACTAAATTCTATGCCGTTGATGATCTGCGGGCTTCTGTGTTCTTTCGGGCGACGCAGCGGGGAGACGTCTTGAATGTGCCGGATTTGAGTTTGCACTGCGCCACGTCCTGTGAGCAAGATGTGCTAAAAACTGGGGCGCGATCGCTGCTGTTGATTCCCTTGACAATGCGGTCAGGGCTGTTGGGCAACAGCCCCACCCAGATGATTGGCTTAGTGGGGCTGACCAGTACTCAGCCCTATGCCTTCGATACCGCTGATTGTAGTAATGCCACCACCCTGATTCCGGCCCTAACGGCCACCATGCGCCATAGTGTACGAGAGCGCTTCACCAACATTCATCCCTCTGTGCGGTGGCGGTTTGAGCAGGAGGCCGAACGGCTTAGCTTAGGGCTACCCCCCGCCCCAATTGTGTTTGAAAATGTTTACCCGCTGTACGGTATTTCCGATATTCGGGGTTCGTCAGATGAACGTAACCGCGCCATTCAGCAGGATTTGTTGACTCAGTTTAATCTGGCCCACACCGTGGTTAAAACGGTGCAACAGGTGCTCAACAACGCCCTGGTTCAGCAACTGAGCCTGGACTTGGCTGACCACCTGCCCAGCCTGGCAGAAGGGATCAGTGTTGATTCAGAAGTGACCCTGCTCCGGTACTTGCAGGTGGAGGTGGAGCGTCACTTTACCTACTTTGCGGACCTGAGTCCGGCGATTAAGCAGGCGATTGTGGAGTACCAAGCAGCTATCGACCCCGAGCACAACTGTGTCT
>SLIY01000078.1 GCA_007135385.1 Leptolyngbyaceae cyanobacterium CSSed165cm_216 | reverse complement strand
GGTAATCGCTGCGGTGGAGGGCTTCCTTCAGGGCTCCCCGGTGAAAGACCTCCTGGAAGCCGATAATATCCACCTGCATGCGGTCCAGTTGTTGCCCGGTCCAGGTGAGCTTTTTCAGGTATTGCGCTTGACTGTAGGTTTCTCCCTGGTAAAAGTCGCGTTCTGGTAGAGCCAGATTACGCAGGTTAAAGGTACCGACACGAAACTGGTTGCGCTCCATAGGGGGTCTAGAAAAAAAGATGAGGGTGTACAGCAAGCTGTGCCAATTATCGACCATTGATCGATTGGTAGCCGCGATCGCCGTGATTTGGTAATGGACTGCTACATTAAAAGCATCAGGGTGTTCCAGGTTGAGCGTTATTACACTCTCCCCCGAGGTTTTGGCGATGAGGGTACCGTCATCCCCAACTTTGGCATGGAATGATCGGCCTCGGTCCCTGACCATTCAGGCCTCCCTTGACCAGGTCGTAACTGACGCGGCCCACCGTAACGAGCTGCGGCTAGCCTATGTGCGTTCGGTGGTGTTGCTGATTTCCCTGGTGCTGGATGGGCTGGTGTTTTTGTTTCCCCAACCGTTGATGGGGCAAGATCAGATTCCCCCCACCATTGTGATCATTAGCTTTTGTGCCACCCTGGTAGCCCTAGGCCTGGTGCATAGTTTGCGCCAGCAGATGGCCCCCAGCACCCTACGGCGCTGGCAGATGGTGATTCCCCTGTTTGATTGTCTGTTGCTGTGGGCCTTTATCACCAACATTGCCCGGGTGTTTGGGGAAAGCCAGCCGTTGATTTTTGCCAACATTGCGGCTTTTTGCGGCCTGATGGCGGTATCCGGTGGTATGCGCCTGAGTCGTCGGGCCGCTTGGCTGACGACGGTCTTAGCCCTGGTGAACTTTGCCTACGGGGCCATGCTATTTCAGGCCAGCATGGCGGTGGGGCTCTTTGCCGCGATTACAATTTTGGGCACCGGTCTTTTGGGGCTGTGGATGGCCACCATTGTGCGTCGCCATGTCAAAAACGAGGCGGGACGGGTGCTGATGGAGCGATTTTTGCCTAAAACTGTGGTGCAGGCGGCCTTTGAAGATCCCCTCAGCCTGGTGCAGCGGCCCCAAAAATGCCAGGTGACAGTGATGGTCACCGATCTGCGCAACTTCACTCAGTTTGCTGAAACCCAAGACCCCCGGGCGGTTTTAACTTTCCTCAATCGCTACCAAGGGTTGCTGGTTAGTCTAGTGGAGGGTCACGGTGGCTGGGTTGACAAGTTTATGGGCGATGGCATGCTAGCGGTGTTTGGTGCCCCGGAACCGCTGGATAATACAGCGGACCAGGCCCTGCGGGCGGCCCTGGCCATGCTAGCCGAGGTGAAGCAAATTTCGCCCCTGGCCATGGGCATTGGTCTGCACTCGGGTCCAGTGGTGTCCGGCTGTTTGGGCACTGGCAGTCGGCTTGAATTTACGGTGATTGGCGATACTGTCAATGTGGCGGCCCGGATTGAAGCCCTGACGAAATCTCTAGGCCATGGACTGCTGCTGAGTGCCAGTACCCAGCAGCAGCTACAAAATTGGCCCCTGGTGTCCGTGGGGCTGCAACCGATTCGAGGCCGTCACGAGGGACTCGAACTATTTACCCTTCAGGGTAAAATCTGAACCAGACGGGGAAACTTATATCCTGGGATAGAGGCTGGCACAGCGTCCCATGTGACACTAATGGACAGTGAGTCAGGCCAGCTCCCGGGGAGGTGTTCAGATGCGATCGCATCATCCCTCAGCAGCTGAGCTTATTCATCTTGTAGCGCCCTTCGCCGATACCTCGGAATCTATAATGCCTCCGGATTTTTCCCAAGGTTCTGATCACATCCTAGCCGTCGATGATTCCCCGGACAATTTGTTTTTGATTGAGACCATCTTAGATCACCCCAGCTACCAGATCACCTGCGTAGCCAGTGGCCAAGAGGCGCTGGCGGTGGTAGAGCAGTCTCCCCCCGATGTGATTTTACTGGACGTGATGATGCCGGGGCTAGATGGCTATGCCGTCACCGAACGTATTCGCCAAGATTCTTCCTTGCCCTACATTCCGATTTTGCTGATTACGGCCCACGACCAGTCCAGCTTGGTGCAAGGCCTAGATGCTGGAGCCGATGAATTCATTCGTAAGCCTGTGGATGTGAATGAGTTGAAAGCCAGGGTGCGATCGCTGTTGCGGTTAAAGCGGAGTATTGATGCCCAAGCCCATATGATTCGTCAGCGGGATGATTTTGTGGCCCGTCTCACCCACGATCTCAGGACGCCCCTGGTGGCCGCCAATCGGATGCTCAAGTTGTGCCAAGACGACGCCTTCGGCCATCTTCCCCAGGAGGCCAAACAGGTCGCTGGCAACATCATTGACAACAACAATAACCTGCTCAACATGGTCAACACTCTGCTAGAGGTGTACCGTCACGAAGCTGGGCACAAATCCTTAACCGTGTCATCTGTTAATTTAGGTAAGCTAGCCGAGGCGGTGGTGCAAGAGCTGGCCCCTGTAGCCGCTGAAAAGCAAGTTGACTGTTTAATGGGGCAAACTGCTGAGGGCAAGCCAACGCCCCCCCCATCCGTGTTTGATATCGAAGGCGACTATTTGGAACTGCGCCGGGTCGTCACCAACCTGGTGGGGAATGCGATTAAATTTACTGACCAGGGTCGGGTAACCGTGACGGTGGGATCTGGGTCAGAATTGCCCCCTGCGATTCAAGCCGAAATCGCCTCGGCCAAGGCTAATACTTGGGTTTGGCTTGAGGTGGCTGATACCGGTATCGGTATCAGCCCAGCCGATCAGGCTAAGATTTTTCAGTGGTTTCGTCAGGGCAATCAAGCTCGGGCCGGTCATGGGTTGGGGTTACACCTAGCCCAACGGATCGCTAAACTTCATGGTGGTGCTATTGGCATCACCTCAGCCGTGGGTCAGGGGAGTTGTTTTACCCTATATCTACCCGCGGTTACCCCAGCCGAGAGCACCACTGAATCTACCTAAATCCATTCAACCAGCATATCACCATGAACATTGGGCTACCCAAGGAAGTCAAGGATCAAGAATTTCGGGTCGGTCTGACCCCTGCCGCCGTGGCTAGTCTTTGCCGCCAGGGCCACCAGGTCGTGGTTGAAGAAGGCGCTGGCGTCGGTGCCGGGTTTGAGGACGCCGAGTATCGTCAGGCTGGGGCCTCATTGGTAACTGATCCCACCATCGTCTGGAACCAAGACATGGTGGTTAAGGTGAAAGAACCGCAGCCCTGGGAGTATGACTTCTTTCGCCCCAACTTGATTTTATTTACCTATTTGCACTTGGCGGCAGAGCCTAAGCTTACAGAAGCTCTGGTCACAAGCGGCATTACCGCCCTGGCCTATGAAACTGTCACCACCGCCGATGGCCGCCTGCCGTTACTCACCCCAATGAGTGTGATCGCGGGGCGGCTGTCGGTCCAGTTTGGGGCTCGCTACCTAGAACGCCAGCAAGGGGGTCGGGGGGTGCTGCTAGGGGGCATTCCTGGGGTTTCCCCTGGAACCGTATTAATTTTAGGAGGCGGTGTAGTCGGCACTGAGGCGGCTAAAATGGCCGTGGGTATGGGGGCCAGGGTGCAAATTGTTGATATCAACCTGGACCAGTTGGCCTATCTAGAAACCCTGTTTGGTTCTCGGGTAGAGTTGCTATACAGCAGCCCCAGCCAAATTGAAGCCCTGGTGTCCCAGGCCGACCTGCTGATTGGGGCTGTATTGATACCCGGCCGCAAGACCCCAACTCTGGTGTCTAAGCCAATGGTGGCTACCATGCGCCCTGGTTCTGTAATTATCGACGTGGCGGTGGACCAAGGGGGCTGTATCGAAACCCTGCGGCCCACCTCCCATAGTCAGCCCACTTACATTGAGTCGGGGGTGCTACATTTTGGCGTACCAAATATGCCAGGGGCAGTGCCCTGGACGGCTACCCAGGCCCTGAGTAATGCCACCCTGCCCTATATTACCAAACTGGCTAACCAGGGGTTGGTCGACGCCCTTGATGCCGACAATGGTCTGCGGGGGGGGCTCAACGTGGCCGAGGGTAAGCTGGTGCATCCAGCCGTGCAGCAAGTGTTCCCTGAATTTATCCACCCAAAATAAACAACCCCACCATGGTGACGCTGTTCCAGGCGCTGTGTAGCACCATGGGGGAGAGGAGATTGCGCGATCGCGTATAGACAAACCCCAAAATCACCCCTAGCAGGGTCAGGGGCAACACCTCTGACAGACTTAGGTGGGCTGTGGCAAAAATCAGGCTGCTGAGAACAATCGACCAGCCCACGGACATGTACTTGGTCAACGAAGGTAGCAGAAAACCCCGGAACAAGACCTCTTCAAATAGAGGGGCGGCAATGGCAGCGGTCAGAAAAAATACCACCAGCGCCACCGGGTCCTGCTCTTCCAGTACGGTTTGTAGCAAGGGATTGCTGCCCCCTTGCCCCTGCCAAATCTGCTGGTTGATTAGCGCCACCCCAAACATCAGCGGTAGGGCCACAAAGTAGCCGCCGATGCCCCACAGCAGGCCCCGAATCGATGGTTTAAGCCGAAACATATCGGTAGGGATGGGGTTGTAAGCCCGAATCGACCACCACAGCACCCCTAGCCCCCCAGCTGCCATCAGCAGGTAGTACGCCAGGGAAAAAATCGCTCGGCTGCGGCTGTCCAAATTGGCACTGGCAATGCCTAAACTCCCTAATACTAAGGGCAGGACAATTTGCCCCACGAAGAAAAAGCCGACGATCAGCACTTGCCAGATGGTCTCCGCTGTCCAGGGGATGTCCCAGCCCTGGCTGGCATTTTGCCGCAGCAGGGATTGGTTACCCCGGACCACCCGCTGGACCAATAACCAGAGAATAAGCCCCACCCCAATCGCTGCTCCTATGGCGGGTAGGATGCCGACTAGGGACAACTTCAACAGTTTGGTCCGAGCGGTGACTTGTTCTTGAGCCTGTAACTGCGATCGCGCCTCCTCTCGTCCTTCTATGGCATAGAGCTGATCTAGGGCGCGGTATTCAAACCAGCCATCCAGGGATTGCTGCAGCCAGGCTTCATCCTCCGGTTGAGAGGATTGGTCTTGCCACAGGCGGATGAGGGTATCAGCGGTGCGCATCAGCGGGGCGGGGGCCGTGTTGCTGTCTCGCACCTGAACCCAACGGTCGAGGGCAGACTGGGTGTCCCCCTGGTAGGCATCCATCAACCCCAGGCGAATATCCAATTGGTCAATCAACGCCCCCTGCTGGGTCATTGCCGTTTGCAACCGCCGCGACAGGGGCTTGCCTGCACTGGTCCCATTCGCTAGGGTGTCAGGCCCTAGGGAACCATTCGCCCCAGTTGCCTCTGGATCTGACCAGCGGCTCATGGTTTCAGCCGCGTCTTGACGAACCGTCTCATACTGGGTTTTGGCCGTCCCGACAGGGTCCTGGCCCAATAACCCTTCCCGGACTATGGGCCACTGGTCCTCTGGCAGCCCTTCCCCCTTCCAGGCGCTGCCTTCTAGCAGTAGGTCCGTTTGGTATAGCTGAAGTTGGTTGGCCACCTGGGGTTCGTTCCAACTGTTCAGCAACGACTGCACCAGCACCAAGCCCACCAGGGCTGTCACCACAATCAAAAACAGTCGCTTCACAGACAGCCAGGGCTTAGGTGGGGTTGGTTTAGAGGTCATAGGGTGTGGTGGAAATGACTAAGGCAAAAACGTAATTTTTCTATTATCACACTCTATTTGGCCGGGAGGTGGGGGGGATCGGGTACTGGTATCTTCTTCTGGGAGGCTTGTGCTGTTCGCGCAGTGACCCCAGGCGATCTCCTGGGCTTGTCGAAGGAGGCAGGGTGGGTCGCAAGGCACTTGGGTTACTCCATAGGCGGGATCATCCACCCCGCCCTGCGGGCATCCCTCCGAGGAGGGGCAGGGGTGGGTGATTACGGTTTACGGCTGCGGCTTTTCCTTGCACCGTACACCTTCCCTCTTCCCTTCTACCTGACTGTTCTAGGCCAAGTTAAAGTGCTCCATATGGACGTGGGTAACGGGTACATCCAACTCAAACAGGGCTCGCTCCACCACATCCATCATCACGGGAGCGGCGCAAATGAAATACTGACGACTACCACGGTGATGGGGGATATGGCGTTCTAGGAGGGCTTTATCCACATAGCCGGTTTCCCCCTGCCAGCCCTCCGGGCCTTCTCGGGGAACGTAGATAATGGTTAATTCGAGCTTGTCCTTGAACGCTTCTAAGTCTTCACGGTAGGTAAAGTCATCCCACGATTGGGCCGAATATATCAGTAAGAAGGGGCGATCGTCCTGGCGTTCGGCGGCTGTGATCAGCATGCTATGCATGGGGGTAATGCCAACCCCCCCGGCAATCAGTACAAACCCAGCGGTATCCCAATAGCGCTCGGTGGTAAAGACGCCGTAGGGACCGTCCAGGTAGGCCTTGGTCCCCGGCTTCACATCCTTGATGCGGCTCGTAAAGTCCCCTAGGGCTTTGATGCCAAATTCGACGCGATCGCGACGATCGCCATTGGAAGACATGGAAAATGGATGCTCTCGCATACTCAGCGGCGTAATGCCCAGGGTAAGCCAAGAAAACTGCCCCGGATCAAAAGTGAACCCGTCATGGCCCATGGGCCGCAGAGCCAGGGTCCAGACGTCACCCCGCTGGGGTTTAACCTCTTCCACTAAGTAGGGCTTTTTAGTCATCATCCAGGGTTTGACCAACCGCACATACAGAATCAGCCACAGGGCGATCGCAATAAACCCAGACCAGAGCACAATGGTCCAAAACTGGCCCAGATAAAACCCCACCCCAATGCCATGGCCAAACCCCAGGCCAACAGCCACCACCGCCAGTACGGAGTGAGCGGCTCGCCAGGGTTCGTAAGGAATACGCAACGACTTGCGCCAAATAGTGGTCACCACCATAAGACAGAATGCCAGGGTGCTGATCACCGCTAGGCGTGCCCGCCATGGAGCCTCTGGAAAGTTGAGCAGGTCTAAGGTCTCTGGCCGAGTGACAAACAGAATCAGCGGATGAATGATCACCAGGCCAAAGGCGACCACTGAGGTGTAGCGGTGAAACAACAGCAAAATATCAATGCCATAGGAGGCTTCGATGCGGTTAACTCTGGCGGCTAGAACAAACTGCAAGGCCATTAGGGCTAGGCCAATAAACCCCAGTGCCACAGAAAACTCAGTCCAAAAGCCTCTGGGGTCTGGAGCAGGATGCAATAGCACCACCCCCAGGGGCAGCAGACAGATCACCATATAGGCCAAAATCCACAGGGCGGCCAGGGCAATGGGGTTGTGCATCAACAACCGTTGCATGGTAAGGGCTCCAGATACATTCAGCGGTTTTTCTCTGACTGGGTTACCTCTGGGTTAGTCGCCCAGGTTAATGTACCCAAGGGATGACCAATCTGAGGACAACGATCATGCCCCTAAGCTTACTCGGAACCTTAGTTCCTGCGATATATCCCAAGATAGACATCCGAAGAGCGTAATTTTCCAGGTGTGGCGGGTTGGTATTTGGTGAAGTCGATGAACCTCGGGACCTATAGATTGAGTAGGAGATTGAGCAGGGCGTAGCCCACTACCAGGCGGTGCGATAGCATCCACATCAGGTTAAAGCCGCGATCGCAGAGTTACAACAGGCCCAACCCAGACTAGCCTAGTTTTGAGCAATTACTCTGTATCTCGATCTCATCTACCTTAAAGCAATTCAACTGCGTCTCCAACTCGCAAAACCTTACCCCCTTGGTTGCGAATATTGGTGTTCACGGCCAAGCGGTAGAAGTGATTAAACCGATCGCGGTGGGTCCAACGGGGCAGGGTAGCTTGGCGCTGCCGGGTAAACACCTGCTGAAAATCCGGGGTGACCGCCCCAGTCAGGGTATCACGGGTGGGTACGACACATCGTTGACAGGGATTAATGCCATCCAGTACAACATTCCCGATCGCGAAAGATACAGGGGTAACACTGGGGCCAAACAACTGATCTTCCCAGAAGGCCGGAACGCCAGCAATTTCCAGGTTAGTGCGCAAGCGGCGGCGCACTTCGTCTACGGTGAGGTCGGGGTACCAGGCGGCAACGGCCTCCAGGGTGGCGGTGCTAATGACGGTAGGGCCAGCGGCCTCGATATCATCGGGAAACCCCTGAGTGTCGTTAGCTTGTACTGTCACTGGCTGCTGAAAATAGTCACTCAGCCAGGCGTTCAGGGCTGGACGTTGGGTCTGGAGGTGAAAGGTCTGCCCTGCTCCGCCCCCATCGACCCGAATAGCTATAGACTGCAAACCTTTGGAAAACTTGGCCCGTAACCGATGAATGGCAGCATGGCGCTTGCCGTTGACAAAGCAATTGCACTGGTCAAACAGAGCAAAGGTGCGATCGCACTCTAGCGCCCCACTGTTTAACACCGTCACTTGGGGGACGCTGACCCCATCTAGGGATTTCACTGGGAACAGGTCAATGCGGGCGAGATAGGGGGACATGGATGGATGGATGGATGGATGGATGGAGCGGCTTTCCAGAGGTTTGGGATATAGCGTGTAGCGTGGGTCAAGCGGCCCCAGTCTGAAAACAAGCACAAATCCCGATGGCGCGATCCATGGCTTCCTGTCAGCGATTGATGGGGTAAGTCATTACCGGGGGAGGAAACTTTGCGGCATACTTTAGAAACGTATATGTTGCTAAGGTCTAATTTTAATCCTGTTCCATGACCTCTTCCCTTGCGGCCACCGCCAATCCCCTCCTCAACCTCGACTATCTGCCTGCCCTTGAGGCGCTAGGGGACGAATTTTACGATGTGGTAGAAGCGGCTAGCTTTCCTCAGCACCAACTGCGCTTTCGCAATAATGCCATTTTGGCACAGCTAGAACTAGACCCAGCCCAGGTGAGCGACGAGCACTTCATCCAAGCTTTTGGCCAGTTCCAACAGCGAGAGCCGTTTCTGGCCCTACGCTACCACGGTTACCAGTTTGGGGAATATAACCCCTATTTAGGGGATGGGCGCGGCTTTTTATACGGTCAGGTGCAGGGCAAAGACGGCACAGTCTACGACTTTGGCACCAAGGGGTCGGGCACAACTCCCTACTCTCGTGGCGGCGATGGTCGCTTGACGTTGAAAGGTGGCGTGCGGGAAGTGCTGGCGGCAGAAGCCCTCCATGCCCTGGGGGTCACCACCTCTCGCACCCTTAGTCTGATTGAAACCGGCGAGGCTCTGTGGCGCGGCGATGAACCTTCCCCCACCCAGTCAGCGGTGATGGTGCGGTTTAGCCGTTCCCACATTCGGTTTGGCACCTTTGAACGGCTTGAGTTTCACCAGCGCCCCGACCTCATTGCCAAGCTACTAGAGCATGTGATCGACCTGTACTATCCGGCAGCACGCCTGTTTACCGATCCCCAAGAGCGGTTTTTACAGTTCTACGATGAGTTGGTAGACCGGGTGGCGGCCCTGGCCGCCCAGTGGATGACGGCGGGCTTTTGCCACGGGGTGCTCAATACCGACAACATGTCAATTACCGGGGAAAGCTTTGATTATGGCCCCTATGCCTTTATAGATCAGTATGATCCCCGTTTTACCGCTGCCTACTTTGACTATGCCAGCCGCTACAGCTATGGCAATCAGCCAATGATTTGCCAGCTGAACTTGAAGGCGCTACAGAAACCCCTGAAGCTGGTGATGGCGGAGGCCGATCTTGAGGCCACCTTAGGCCATTACAAAAGCCGCTACCTGGGCTACTACCGCCAGCGGATGCTGCGCAAGCTAGGGTTTGAAAATTTAGAAGCCGAACTAGCAATTGCGATCGTCAACCAAACCCAGAACCTACTAGGCTCAGTCAACGTCGGCTACCATGACTTTTTCCTGGGATTAACCCAGCAGTTTGATCCCCAGTGGCGAGACGATTCTAGCCAAATCTTGAGCACCACCCTAGACGCCTCAGACCCAGTCGCGGCAGAGGCCCTAAAACTCTGGCGCGATCTCTACCACCGTTGCCTGCAATCGTTACCGGCAGAGGCTATGGAAACGGTAGGGCAATGCCTCAGCCGCACTAATCCCAACACAGTACTACTGCGCCCCGAAATTGAGGCAATCTGGGAACCAATTACCACCGACAACAACTGGCAGCCGTTTTACGATCTGCTGCAGTGCATCCAGCATCCCTTTGAGGCGGGGATGAAGGAGTGAAGGAGTGAATTTGAGAGCGGCTGCCGAACGGGGGGCGTCCTGATTTTTGGGTAAGTTCCAGGCCTGATTGAGTATGACTTTCTGAACACTTCCCCTCCGGGAAGCCACTCCGCGTCTACACCTCAACACCCGACACCCCGTCTCCCCCTCACCCCCGCCGCCGCCGTTTTTCACTGCGGTAGCGCACATATTCTGCTAAACCAGACAGCAGGGCTGACCCCAAAATCAGTACAACACTCAGGGCGTTGATGTCAGGCTTTACCCCAGTACGTACCCGGCTAAAAATCTCCAGGGGTAAGGGGTTGGCCCCGCCCCCGGCGGTAAAGCTAGAAATCAACAGGTCATCCATACTGAGCACAAAGGCCAGTAGACAGCCCGCCAAAATACCCGGAGCTAGTTGGGGAACCAGCACCTTGATCATCGCCTGGGTGGGGGTAGCCCCTAGGTCTAGGGCGGCTTCTTCTAAGTTGGGGTCCAGGCTTTGCAGACGGCTAGAGACCACGACGGCAATGTAGGCCAGGCAGAAGACCATGTGGGCGGCAATGACAGTGCTCAGGCTGAGGGGGACGGCCACCGAGGTCAGGAAAACTAGGGTGGCTACCGCGATCGCAATGTCTGGAATAATCAGCGGTAGATAGGAGACCCCTCGATACAGGGCCTTGCCTCGAAACTGATAGCGGGCCAGGCCAATGGCCATCAGGGTACCCAGGACCGCCGAAATGGCCACCGCCACAAACGCCACGGTCAAGCTGTCTTGCAGGGCGGCGAAAATCCGGCGATCGCTAAATAGAGCCCGATACCAACGCAGACTAAACCCTTCCCAGCCAGCGCTATAGCGGGATTCGTTAAAGCTATACACCGCCAACACAATAATTGGGGCATACATGAAGGCGTACATCAGGGCCGTAAATAGGCTGGGCCAGGTGACTTTAGCGGACGACGGAGCCATAGGCGATTACTGGGAGGTTTCGGTCAGGGTACTGCGATCGCCGTATTTCAGCAGCAGGGCAATGGCCAAACTGACCGCCAAAATCAGCACCATACTGAGGGCTGAACCAAACCCCCAGGCTCGGGTAGGACCCAGGAACTGGTTATAGATTAACCGGGCAATATTCATCGACGACGCCCCTCCCAAGAGGGTGGGCACCACAAAATCCCCCAGGGAGGTGATAAACACCAGCAGGCAGCCAGCGGCGATACCGGGCAAGGTCTGGGGCACCGTAATGGTCCAAAAACTCTGGCGAGGGGTAGCCCCCAGGTCAGCCGCCGCTTCTAACAGGCGAGTATCCAATTTCTCTAAAGAGGCATAGAGAATCAGTACCATGTAGGGCAAAAAGCTGTAGGTCAATCCAATAAACACCGCTGTGGGCGTATTCAGCCAATTTTGAGAGGGTAGCCCCAGCAAACCCAATACACTATTGAGTACGCCCGTGGGCCGCAGGATAGTCGTCCAGGCGTAAGCTCGCAATAGGGATGATGTCCACAGGGGCAGCACAAACCCCACCAGCAGCAGGTTGCGCCAGCGCTGGGGGGCCATTAACGCTATCCAATAGGCCACTGGAAACCCTAGCAGCAGGCACAGCACCGTTGTGCCTAGGGCAAAAGACAGAGAGCGAACCATCACCCGCAGGTAGACCGGCTGCAAAATTTGCAGATAGTTACCTAACCCATAGCCGCCGCTGGGTTGGCCCAACCGCAACCCTGGCACCAAACTAATGTCTAGAATCAACAGGGTGGGGATGACTAACAGCAATAGCAGCCAAACCCCAGCTGGTCCTAACATCGTCACCGGCCCCAACCACCGATGAGGGGAAAGACGATCGGCCCAAGCCGACTGAGTGTCCAGGGGTAATGGTTTGGGTGGCGGAGAGGATGGGGCCATGACACGGACCTGACATGAGGCTAGGTACTGGCGAGGGCCAATGATGGTGACGTCTAGCTCGCTGACAACTATTTTATGTGGATGTTGGTTTATGTAGGTGTCGGTCCAGAGGGAGATTGACCAGGAGCAACCGCAGATTTGGCTGTAGCCTCCTGCACCAAGCTCACCATGGCTGCTGCGATTGTACCTAGAACGGCCGCATCTTGGTGGGCTCGGGCCATCAGCATACCCCCTTCCATCTTGGTTTTGCTGCCTTTCTGCTAGCTTGAATGTCTAGGGTTTTGATTCCTAGCGTTCCCAAGCAGAGGTAACCATGTACGTGTTAATTGGTGGAGCGGGCATGATGGGGCTTGACCTAGCTAAGGCCCTATTGGCCATGGGCTATACCATCGCTATCGTGGATACCAACTCCCTAGCCTGTCAGTATGCTCGGGAGAAAATTGGGGTGATGGCCTTTGAGGGTAGCGCCGTGAATACGACGGTCCTACTAGAAGCGGGCATTCGTAAAGCTCAGGTGGTCATTGCCACCCTGCGGGAAGATGCCTTGAATTTAGCGATGGTCACCCTATCGAAGCACTATGGCGTGCCCCAGATTGTGGTGCGGATGAGCGATCGCGACTTTACCGAACCCTATATCTTGGCTGGAGCCACCCACACTATCAGCACCACCGAACTGGCTATCAGTCGGGTGATCAATGCCATCGAGTATCCCCAAGTGGATGCCATGATGCACTTTGAACAAGGACAGATAGAGGTGTTGAAACTGTCCCTGCCCCAACAGTGCTATATCGTCGGGCGGAGCCTGGCGGAGGTGGCCCAAGATCCCCGGTTCCCTGACGGCACCCTGATTATTGGCTATCAAGCCCACCCCCACGAAGACCTGACTATTCCCAACGGCAGCACGGTATTAGAAAGCGGGTCAACCATTTTGGCCGTGACTAAACCCCAACTGGTACACCAGCTAATCGACTTCATGGGATTGTGTGAGCCCTAAGACAGCAGAGCAGACGATTGCTCCATAGCCGCTAGCCAGGGTCGAGAACTGCGTGAGGGCTTCCAGATCTAGCGCTAGATGGAGCAAAATTTTATTTTTCGACGCTACATCTAAGAATAATCCGCTATGATGATCGACCATTGGGCTATGCTACAAGCCTGGGATCTGGCATCAGGTTCTGCCCCTGGGCTGAGGCAAGACACCGACCGGTAAATCCTGAAATCCTATATTTTTCTCAAAGGCTGATTCCATGGTTCAAGAACTTCCCCGTACCCGGCAGCAGGGGCCTTTCCCTGAAGCAGCGCCAGCGGCATTTCCCGTGTTTTATCGCACCTATAGCCGCCGGGGAGAGGTGGTGGAAGGGGAGCGAGAAACTTGGGATCAGGTGTGCGATCGCACCCTAGCAGGCCTTAAGGAACTGGGCCAGCTGACGGACGCAGAGGTGGCCCTGCTAAACCGGATGCAGCGCCAGGTCAAAGCCCTACCATCGGGGCGCTGGCTGTGGGTGGGCGGTACCGCCTGGAGCAAACAGCCCGAGAATTTTTCCGGTGCCTACAACTGCACCAGCACCAATGTTGTCGACTGGCGCGCCTTTGGCCTGATGATGGATCTGGCCATGATGGGCTGTGGCACCGGGGCGATTCTAGAACCGAAATACATCAATCAAATTCCGGCCATCCGCAACCGCCTGGTGGTGACCATGGCTGGGGACATTGGCGAAACTCCGGTCGGTGAGCGACGGGAAATCACCGAAGTCACCATCGATGGCAATCAGGTGGCCATTCGGGTGGGCGATAGCCGCCAGGGCTGGGTGCAGTCCTACCAAACTCTGCTCGAACTCTCCACCGATGAGCGGTTTACCGGCGACGTGCAGGTCACCATCGACCTGGGGGATGTGCGCCCCGCCGGGGAAAAACTGAAGGGGTTTGGCGGCGTTGCTAACCCGGTGCGGCTGTCGCTGCTGTACGATCGCTGCGCCACCATCCTCAACAAAGCCCTGGGTCGCCAGCTCAATTCCGTCGAGTGCTGTCTGCTGATCGATGAAGCCGCCGCCTGTGTAGTGGCGGGCAATATTCGCCGCTGCCTGCCCGAAGATGCCCTGGTACATACTGACAAGGGTTTGGTTGCCATCAAAGATGTACAGGTGGGTGATTGGGTGCAAACCCCCCTGGGTTTCCGGCGTGTCGTGAATAAGTTTGACCAAGGCGTCCAGGATGTCTACGCAGTTGAGACCAATGGTCCCCTGCCTAGAGCAACGTTGAATCACCGCGTGGCAGTTCTGGCTGACGCTAATGGCGAGGTGCAGTGGAAGCGGGTAGATCAACTGGAAGTAGGCGATCGTCTAATGCACAACACCCAAATCCTGCCGGGTACAGTGACAACACTGCCTGTGGACTTCACGGCTGAACGACCAGACCGCAGCCGTACGGCGAAGGAGCTGACGATTCCAACCCTGACGGCTGATGTGGCTTGGCTGATTGGCTATACCCACGGTGATGGCTACGTGGCCTTGGGTCGTAATAAACACGGCAAGCCCTATGGTCGGGTGGAGTGGGCCATGGATGCCAACGATGCTGTGCTTACCCAAGGTCTGCAAGGCAAGCTAGATCGGGCCTTGGCCCAGTTTGGCCTCACCGCCACCCATGGCACGGTGAATGGTGAGAACACCGCTAAGTCGGTCTGCTCATCAATTCGCCTGGCGGAATATTTCCATCGTTCCATCAAGCAGGCGGCTCAGCCCCTGACGGTACCGACCTTCATTCTGCAAGGTTCCATCGACATTAGAGCCGCTTACCTGGCGGGCTTGATGGATAGCGACGGTGCGCTTAACAATCGGCCTCCCCACCTGGTGACGACAGTTTACCCTACCTTTGCCCGTCAGGTGACAGCAGTGCTTTCTAGCCTGGGGATTGCTGGACGGGTAAAGCTTACTCGTCCTCAGAAAGATAGCTGGCAGGCCAAATACAACGTCACTATTCCCGCTTTCAAAGGACAATACAATAGCCTGGTTGCCCCCCATTCCATCAAGGGTGAACTCCGTCAGGGACTGAAAATGTATGGCTTCACGGTACCTGCACCCCTAATGCGCCAGATGTACACCTACAGCGAAATGCGCGGTATGGGCTTTGAAGGGTCTCGGCAAGTGGATGCGAATTATGAGCGCTACATTGCCGAGGCTGATATTAATCTCGATATTCCGGTCACGGTTAAGGGGATCGGTAGCTATACCTCCATTCAAACCTATGACATTGAGGTAGAAGAAGCCCATTGCTTCTACTGTGATGGTTACCTGACGCATAACTCAGCTGGGATGCGCCAATTCGATAGCGCCGATGAGTTGGCTGCCAGCGCCAAAGACAACCTTTGGCAGCAAGATGCTGACGGCAACTGGCGCATTGACCCCGAGCGGGACGTGCTGCGGATGGCCAACCATACCCGGGTGTTCCACGAAAAGCCCAGCCGCCAGGACTGCATTGATTCTGTGCGCAAGCAGTTCTATTCCGGCGAGGGCGCGATCCAGTGGGCCGGGGAGGCCAAACGACGGGCTGGTGGTGATGATCGCTACGGTCTGAATCCTTGTGTTACAGCCGATACCTGGGTGCATACGGGCGATGGACCCAGACAGGTTAAGGATTTAATTGGCCAGCAACACAGCACCTATATCAACGGAGAATTATTCAGTACGACTGCAGAGGGCTTTTTCTACTCGGGCACTAAGCCTGTGCTCAAACTCACTACCCAAGAAGGTCAAACCCTGCGTCTAACCGGCAATCACAAAGTCCTCAAGGTCACAGCCCAAACTCAAAAAGCTCAGTACACTGAGTGGGTGGCAGCCGAAACCCTTCAGCCTGGGGATCGGGTGATGCTGCATAACCATCGAGGACTACAGCCTTGGGAAGGCCAGGGCACAATAGAATCTGGTTGGCTACTGGGTAATCTAGTAGGCGACGGCAGTTTAGCCAAAACCCAGTGGAACGACTCGGCTTTACTGCGGTTCTGGGGAAATTCCCAGGATGAGATGAGTCAACATGCAGTCGCGCTACTCGAAACCACGGTGGGCTATGAACGGAGAACAGAGTCGGCCCATTATCATACCCAACTCAAGTATAGGGTAATTAACTCTACTGGGCTGGCTCGACTGGCGGCAGAATTTGGTATTTTTCAGGGGAATAAAGCCATTACGCCATTGGTTGAGCAAGGCAGCTATGGGTTTTATCGTGGGTTTTTACAGGGCCTATTTGATGCTGATGGTAGTGTCCAAGGTAACCAGAGTAAGGGTATTAGTATCCGATTAGCCCAGAGTAGCTTAGCTAATTTAGAAGCTGTTCAGCGCATGTTGGTGCGGTTGGGCATTATGGCGACTATCTATCAGCAGCGGCGCCCAGAGGGCTATCGAATGCTACCCGATGCTCACCGAGAGTTGTCCGCATACTTTTGTCAGGCGCAACATGAGTTGGTAATTGCTAACGACAACTTACAGGTCTTTGAGGCTCTGGTGGGATTCCGCGAACCGGCCAAAGCGGTCAAGTTAGCCGATGCGCTGAGCAGCTACAAACGTCGTCCCAATCGTGAGCGGTTTACAGCTACCCTGGCGGTGATTGAGCCTGATGGTGTAGAAGCGGTCTACGACTGTACAGTGCCCGGACCTGCTAGGTTTGATGCCAATGGCTTTGTTGCTCACAATTGTGGAGAAATTTTAGGATCCAATTTTCACTGCAATTTGGCGGAGGTGCATCTAAATCAGCTAGATCCTAACAATCTGGAAGAGCAAGCCGAGGCCTTTAAAGCTGGAGCGCTATCGGTGGCGGTGCTGTTGAATCACCAGTTCATCGAGCCTCGATACCAACAGTCGCGCCTAGAAGATCCCATCGTTGGGGTCTCCTTTACCGGCTTATTTGACTTCTTTGTCAACGCCTTTGGTGTGGACTGGTTGCGCTGGTGGGAAGCAGGCCGTCCCGACACCATGGTGGGGCTTGAGTTCAAGAAAAAAGAGCAAGACTACCTGACCCGCTGGCGAGAGATTGTCCATGAAACCGTGTGGGACTATTGCGATCGCCATAATCTCCAGCGGCCCAACCGCTGCACTACGGTGCAGCCCGCCGGCACCAAGTCCTTGTTGACCGGGGCTAGCCCTGGCTGGCACCCCCCTAAGGCCCAGCGATTTATCCGGCGGATTACCTTCCGCAAAAATGATCCCGTGGCCATGGCCTGTATTGACTATGGTTACTCGATAGTACCCTCCCAGTCCGATAAGGACGAACATGGTAACCTGCTCAACGATCCCTTTGACCCCCGCTGTACCGAGTGGTTGGTGGAAATTCCAGTGGAGGTGCCTTGGGCTAACCTGCCCGGAGCCGATGAAATCGCCATCGAAAAGTTCTCGGCGGCGGCCCAGTTCGATTTCTACATGCAGGTGCAGACCCACTACACCACCCACAATACCTCGGCCACCATTGAGTTTCGGGAGCCCGAGATTGAGTTTTTGGGCGATCGCATCTACCAGGTGATTCAAAACGACGAGGGCTACATCTCCGCCGCCTTACTGGCTCGGTTTGACGACCTGCAAACCTTCCCTCGCTTACCGTTTGAACCCATCGACAAAGCTACCTACGACTGGCATCGGCGGCAGGTGGAAGCCAGGCGGGGCACAGGTAATTTCCATGCCGCGCTATCTCGGTATGATGCCGGTGATTTGATTGAAGCCGGCCCTGCTGGCTGCGACTCTGATAAGTGTATGCTGCCTGAGCAAAAGCCTGAATAGGCCAACCAACCCGCTGTGTGCAATGCAAAGTTCCTCTGCCAAGTCGTTGTTGGCAGAGGAACTTTGCTGCTAAAGATACATTATCCAGGCATCTATGTGACGATTGCTACGATGCCTCAATCCGTAGCAAATGAACCTTGCTTCCATCAGGGGCTGCCGTAATTTTTACGAAATTTTCATGAAGCGAGTG
>SLIY01000206.1 GCA_007135385.1 Leptolyngbyaceae cyanobacterium CSSed165cm_216 | reverse complement strand
TGAGTAGAGTCAGAAAGATTAGAAAGAACCGTGACAACGTATCGGGGGACGCAAACTTGCGTCCCCCGATACGTTGCATGTTGCGTTAGCTGATCTGGAAAAAATTCGCTTAGGGGTACGACTAGTCGTAGATTAATCTGTCCAACGAGCTGAGTTGATTCGAGTTGTCCCTGTTGCTGGTAATAGTCTAGAAAGGGGGCTAACGCCACCCCATTTAAAGCAGGGGTGTAACATCTTCGCCACAGTCATCCGCCAGGTAGGATAAAGCCCGAAATCGTAGACCCACTAACTGCTCATACAGGGGGTTGAGCTTGCACATAGGGGGAATGTGCACCAGCTTTTTGTTAAACAGCACCACATCCCGCTCGAACGGGCATTGGGAAGGGATCAGTTTACACACAAACCGAGCTAGGCGGGGATCATGTACTTCTAGCTGGTCTAGCCATTCTCGGGCTGGTTTGAGCGGGTCGATCTTACTGCTGTCAGCGGGGGGACGTAGCCCTTCAGCCACTTCAGCATGATCAGGGTTGAGGCTGTAGAGAGTCGAGCGCACCGATGTCAGGATGCTGTCCCCTAGGTTCAGCACCTGACAGTAGGCTTGCAGTTGCTCATCCTCTTCGACAGAGTAGACCCCATCGGCCAGGGCAACCATCACCGCCATTCGGAGAAAGTTTTCGGCCACCTGGGGATCGTCCCCTAGGGTTTTGCCCAATTCTTCTGGGGTTACCGGGTCAAAGTGGTCAAAGTCAATGCAGGGGGCCAACTCATCCTGGGTCATGTCGGCAATCAGAGCTTTTTCATCTTGATTAAAATCACCGTCGGCCCAGGCGATGGTCAACAGCCCCCGCAGCCAAACTTTAATTTGCGCTTCGGTATAGGGAGAATCAGTGACTGTGGGCATAGGATTTATGGGGTTGGCATAACATCGGCATTGAGGAGCTAAGCCGTAATATACCAAGTCCAGCTCTCGAGCTGGAGTTTTCCCCCAGGCAGAACCCTAGGTCTGGACTTGGATTTGGTTCATTACGATTCTAACGTCGTCAGCTAGTCCCGGGACCTGAATCAGCCTGATTTTCCAGAAGTTGCGATCGCACAATCCGAAAGCCCACATCCCGCCGGCGACTGTGGGCGATCAAGCCCGTGCGGTAAGCGGACCGACAGTGGTGAGGCCGACTTTGCCAGGACCCACCGCGAATCACCTGTACTGGCGGTTCGGTATGGGGTTGATCGGCTTGAATGAGCTCGGTGGTTGGGGATTCATCGGCCTGGCTGTCGGTATCTGTGTCTCCATCCATATGTTCAGGGACCTGCTGCGTCCAAGCATCAGCACACCACTCCAGCACATTACCGTGCATGTCGTAGAGGCCAAAGGCGTTAGCATTGCCCAGGCTGCCCACGGCGGTGGTGGTGCCGCGCAACGTCCCCACGGGCTCTTGGCGGTAGAGGTAAGTGCCGTCATAGTTGGCTAAGGCTGTGGTCAAGGTTTCGCCGGTATGAAAGGGGGTAGTGGTTTTGGCCCGACAGGCATATTCCCACTCGGCTTCAGTGGGTAAACGAAAGGGAGATAGCCCTGGTTTGGCTAGTCGACTGAGACGATCGCAAAATTCTACGGCCTCCATCCAGGACACTTGCTCTACTGGGCGATCGTCGTCACCTTTAAAGTAGGCTGGGTTAGCCGCCAGGGGGCGATTCACCTCCGGTAGCTGGGCCACTGCCCGCCACTGAGCTTGGGTGATGGGGTAAATACTGATCCAAAAGGGCTCCACCGTCGCCATGGTTGGCTGCAGGTCAGCAGCGGAATGACCGGGTTCAGTGGCCGGGGCTCCTTGCAAAAACTGTCCTCCTGCGATCGCCACTAACGGCAACAGGACGGTGCCAGCTGGTGTTTCTAAGGAAATTTCTGCGTAGGCCTGGGTGGTGACTTGGGCCTGATGGCGCTGCCGACCAAATTCATCCACCGTCACCGAGACGAATTCATAGGTATCGGTGCGATCGCTGGACACTTCAGTGGCGGCCGTCCAAGCCCGCTGCAGGCGATCGGGTAGCGTTGCAAGGGACGGCATGGGGGTAGCAATGCGGTTAGCCGTGAGAGCCTGCAGCGACTGTCTCCAGGGGCGCACAGCCAGAGTGGAACCACCGCCCAGCAGCCCCAGCCCCATCAGTCGTAACCACCGACGACGAGTCAAGGGCCGAGCGGTCGGCTCTGGAGGGGACTTGGCCGCGGTCAAAGCGGCTGCCAAATCATCAATCAGAGCCCCATAGGGAGACGACGGTGGCCCAGATGGGGGCGTTAGCCGACTAAAAACCTCTTCCAAACGTTGAATTAAGCGATCCAGATCCCGATGAAAATCGGGGTCATGGCGTACCAGAGCGGTTTGACGATAGACCAAACCGCGTAAACTGTCCGGCAGATCGGTATCGCCTGGGATAGATGCCCCGCCCACCAACACCGGAATGACCAGACTGTCTCGTTTCAGGGCGGCTTCAATTTCGACCCTCACCCAATCAGCTGGATCGTCAAGGCGACGATGCCCTTGTTGATCGGCCATGGTTAACCACTCAGGACCAATCACCGCCAGCAACACCGGACAGTGGCTAACTTCTCGCTCTAAATGCTGGCGAAAATTGACCCCAAAGGGAATGGAATCAACATCTTTAAAGACGCTGTTGGCACCAAAATGGGCCACTAACCGATCATAAATTCGCCCCACGATGTCGATGCTATCGCAGCGACGGTAGGAGATAAATATAGCTTTGGCAACAGTCATAGGATTTAGCTACCGAAACGTAGAATGCACACCCAGAAGCCCTGATGGGCTTGCGACTTAAAAGGATTCCGACTTCCAGCTAGATTTGTGAATTCATTACATGACCGGTGGCTAAATCCTTAAATCATGAACTTTGTGTATGTCACTTGTGCTGGAGAGTTTTGACAGGGAAACCTTTAGACCTTGGCCCCACCAGGATGTAAGCCGCCAGGCGTATTCCTTAAGGCGGGACGTTATGGCCGTCATAGAATTCAGGAGTCAGAATTTCCCGGCTGCCGTTTCGCGCCATCTGACAGCCAGCTAGGAGAGCTTGAGCAGAGACAAGCCAAATTCCCGGAATCCGTCGGGTGATTATTTTATTGCCGAGAAAGAATTACTAAGGGCTGGCATCTCCCACAGTAGCCCCAGTGGTTGTAGCCTCAAGCGTCCACAAATTTACAAAATAAAATGTTTCTTTAACCCTGATCAAACCGCGTGATTCACCATACTTGCGATGACAAACAATCGTATCGCTGGGCAAACAAAGGTTAAATGATTCAGGAAACGCAGGGAGATTGATTGACTAGAGTCTAGGATAAGTAGCGAAAACTAGAAACAGGCGTCATATGGACTCCATTCAAGAACAAGTCGTGGTTTTGACTACTAAGGTTGACGCGCTGCACCAGATGATTGATCAAATTAATAGCCAGGTCTCCACTGTTTTAGCTTCAGCCTATTCATCATCTAGCGATATCAGTAACTTTAAGGTGGGGCAGCCAGTCAACCGATACACCCCTAAAGCCAGTCCCAGCCTGCTAGACACCGTCTGCGAACACAAAGATATTCTGGTAGACAGCAGCTATCTGGATCTAGAGCGGCAGAATAATGAGGCCAATATTTCCCAGGATGTGCAGATTCAGCGCCTGACAGCCCAGCTCACGGCGGCTTATCACCGGATTGCCGCCCTAGAAGAGCAGCTACTCGCGTCCCGGGTCCACTAGGCCCAGCCTTAAACCTGGCCTAATCCTACTGGGCTAATCCTAAAGCTGGCGACGACAAGCTTGAGGGTTAGTCTTGAATGTAGGGAGTATTGCTGTTGAGAGCCGCTTCTGCCCGCATAAACTCTCGCCCCAGATAGGCGGCATGATCGAGGTAGGTAATCGGGCAGGGGGTGCCGGAATCTTCGAAAATGGCGATACACAATTCTTTAGCTGTACGTCCGCTGTAGGTGTGGGTGGGTACACGTTCTACGGGACCTCGCACAGGTAATGGCTTACCGGTGACTGGATCACAGGCTAGGCCTTTTTCATTAATCGTGTTGGCAAAGTGCTGGGCATAGATTAACCCCTGGGTACGATCGACATCAATTAAAAAGTATCCCCCTGGGTCCAGGGCGATAAATCGTTTAGACAGCTGATCGTCTAACGCCTGACGTTGAACCTGGTCTAGGGGTTGAGGGGTAGGCGGTATCGTCATCACAAAAGTGGGGTTTAAAAGGTGCACTACAAACGATAGGGCATGGCCTTCTATGGTATCGCACTTACGCTCTAGGGCCGTTTCAAAGGCAGCTCGGCGTTAATGGCGTCGATTTCCTGTTGCTCTAGCTGATTGATTTCAACAATATAGTGAGTCAGCAGGGTTTGTAAGCGGGGCTGATAGAACCGGTGCAAACTATAGTTGCCTAGGGCTGGAAAGCCTCGTCGCTTTTTATGCCGTCCCCCGGCCCCAGGGTCAAATAGATGAATGCCATTGGCGATCGCCCACTCAATTGGCGCATAGTAGCAGGCATTAAAGTGCAAGTTGTTCACCTCCACCGTAGAACCCCAGTAACGACCATAGAGACGATCGCCCTTGGTCAGGCAAAATGACATGCCAATCGGGTCGCGATCATCGTCGTCATAGGCGGCGAAAAACACCATACGATGGCGATAGTTATGGTGTAACAGCTGAAAAAATTTGCGGGTGAGGTACTTGCTGCCCCACCAGCCAAATTTGTCGCAGGTATCGCCATAAAAGTCGTACATCAAGTTGCACAGGGGCTTACTGATGGCGTCGCCAGTTACTGCCTCCAGCCGCAAACCCGCCGTAGTTATCGCCTTGCGCTCCCGCTTGATATTGCGCCGCTGGTTGGCATTGAATTGACTCAGGTAATCGTCGAAATCTTCAAAGTTATGGTTTTGCCATACGTAACTGTGGTGCAGCCACTGGGAAAAGCCCAACTGGGTCATTGTCGCCCGCCATTGGGGATCAACGTAGAGAAAATGACAGCCCGAAATGTTGTTGCGATCGCAAAATCCATCAATTGCTTCTACCATGGCCAGGGTCACAGCCGCTTCATCTTCCCCTGGAGCAATTAAAAATCGATAGCCCTCTGCCGGAGTAAAGGGCGACATGCCCAACAGTTTCGGGTAATACTGCACTCCCAGCCGCTCCGCCAGGTCAGCCCACTGATGGTCAAACACAAACTCACCATAGCTATGGCCCTTAAGGTACAGAGGGGCTGCCCCCACCAGGGTCTTGCCCCGCCACAGGGTCAGGTGGCAGGGCAGCCAGCCCGCATTTGCCCCGACGCTCCCAGAGCGCTCCATATTGTGTAGCCAATGCCATTCCAAAAACGGCGTCGCCAGGGGCTGGGCCAACTCGTCCCACAGGGCCTCTGGTACTTCTTCAATGTGGCGAATCCAGGTGGCAGTCAGCGGCGACACAGACGGATAGCCCATAGATCATCAGCCGGTAGGGAACAAAGATTATTGACTAGGGTAAAGGAATTTATCCCTGTCTGCAGCTTAGCCTTTAGCCGTAAGGCGGCAAGACCCGATAGTGCAAAAACACTTCGTCTGCCACTGCCCGCCAGGACAACAGTTGCAACCGAGGGGCCACAGCTGCTAAAAAGCCAGGTCCATCCACCGGGGTAGGGGCGGTGAATCCCCCCAACAGCAGCGGACAAACGGTTATGTAAATCGCATGTACACAGCGGCAGCGAAGCAACTCTGCCGCCAGAGTCCCCCCGCCCAGTAGCGCCAGGGTTTGCACTCCCTCCTGTTTCAACTGAGCTAGCAGCCAAGGCCAATCCCAGGGGTGAGTGCGCGATTCTGGCATCACCCAAATGCGCTGAAACTGCTCTGAATCCCAGCTACGAGCCCCCATGGCCGTGGTGATCAGCCCCCGGGGGATGGGTTGCTGAAAAAACCGAGAGTGGGGGTCCAACTGGCCCGAGGGGGACCAAACAAGTTGTAGAGGCTGGGGGGGCTGGCCTCGCTGTTGCCGCTGAGCCAATAGGTGAGGGTTACGCACGGGCAGGGCGGTGCCATAGGCCCGTAGGGTACCGCCCCCAAATAACACCCCGTCCACCGCCGCCACCCGCTGTTCTAAATGGGCCAAATCTGCCAGCGACGAGAACCGAGCCGCCCCCCGCTGGACATCGGCAATTTTGCCATCCAAGCTCATGGCCAAAACCAGGGCGGTGTCAGGAATTGAGGCTGGGGCAGACATTAGCTAAAGAACGAAAAGAGAAGACAGAAGAACGAAAAGAGAACCTCCAGGGTACTGACCGCCTACCACAAGCTCAGTCTGAGCAGAATCAGCATTGGCATCAGGGGTTAGGGCTGCTGCAGGGTGGGCTGTGCCTGCCATGGGGGAGAAGCCGTTGCCTTAGTGGGCGGCGATCACCTGGACCGTGCCCTCTAGGGTAATGGCCGCTGGGGTAACCGTCAGGGTTTGAATGTCGGTTTCAGGTCCTAGATCAAACCTCACATCGTCAATAACTACGGGGTTAGCTACCCCAGGAAAGGATTCAGGTGGGTGTAAGGTCAGGGTCGGTTGTTGCAAGCACAGCCAGCGCCCATCCACCATGGTTAAACGGGCTTCCATCGCCAGAAACTGATCAGCCGCCACGGTCCAGACCAGGGTGCATCGATCAGCCCTCAGCTGGATATCTCGAATGCTGGGGGTCGATTCCCGAGTCGTCGTCGCCACGGTCACCCACTGGTTTAACTCAGGGTGACTGTGCCACAGCCGTTGCAGCAGGTCTTGCAGCCCATCACCCAGCAACGCCGAGTCCAAGGACGCCTGCAGATCATCCGCTTGTACTGATACCTGCCCACTCACCGGAAACGATCGCAACAATTTCAGGGGCTTACCTCGCACTACCTGCCCCAAGTTGACATGAATATCGGTGGCCGCTACAGCCACATGGCTGACGTGCAACCCCCGATAAACAGCCTGTTGTGCTGACGCCGTCACCTGGGGCACATGACCCGACAAAATCTGGCGATCGCTGCCGCCAATTCGAAAATCAAGCCCTTCGATATGGTCCAGTTGGGTCTGCAACCAAAGGCGAATCGCCGCAGGCAGGATCCGGCTAATTAGACGACTGCCTCGCCCAGACGTTACAGATGGAGTCGAGGTGTTATCCGCAGAGCTAACCGAGTTAGACGGCATCGATCATCAAATCCTCAAGGAATGCGTGGGCTAACTATCCTTCCAGACTTTAACAAAGATGTCGCGCTCACCCAGCCGGGATCAAAATGTTTACGATCCATGACGCAAATACACTCATGGGGATCAAAATGTCACGATTTTATGACATTTTGATCCCCAAACCCCTTAAACCTCGCTGCAATCGCCAGAAAGACCTTGATAGAGGCTTGATCCCAGCTTTCTTTTTTGTCATAGTACCTGGCAAAGATTGATCCCCACATTGGACCGGGAGGTCAGTCTTAGGGTGTTCCAACTAAATACTTATCCGGAGGCTCACCGCGACCGGCCCAATGGACCGAGTGCGCGTTCTGGACATGCCTGTTTTTTAGTTGGCCTACTCTTAGGTGAGTTCAGAGCACTTTTGGATCCTATTGGTTCCATTGCTCAGGTTTGCAGCTTGCCCACAGGTCAGTTGCTTGGTTCCCATCCGTTTGACTTCCCACTCTTTAGCCGTAGGGTGGGCCATGTCCATCACTGGGGAGAATGTTTTCCAGAAGTCACCCCCTAGTTCTCAGCCGTTTAGTTCCTAATTGTTTAGTTCCCATAGGAGAAGCGTGTCTATGTCTCAGCCTCGTCCCCCCCTTGAAGAAATGACGCTGCGGCAACTCCGTAAGGTTGCCAGCGACTATGAGGTCTCTCGCTACAGTCGCATGCGTAAGACTGAGTTGATTGCGGCTATTCAGGCCGTGGACGCGAAGCGCGTTCAGGAGCAGGTACCCGCCGCTGCGGCCCCACCCCAAGCAGATGTACCCCCAGTCGCCGCTCCGGCTACGGCATCAACCCCAGTGAATACCCTGGCTAGCGTGGATGAGGGATTGGCGGATTTACCCGGTGGCTATGGTGAAAGTCGGATTGTGTTGATGCCCCGCGATCCTCAGTGGGCCTATGCCTACTGGGATGTCCCCCAAGACCATAAGGAAGTGTTGCGACGGCAGGGGGGCGCCAAGCTGGCCCTGCGGTTCTACGATGTCACTGACATGGACCTCACCTATCAAGCGCCCCATAGCTTGCAGCAGTATGAATGCGATGAAATGGCGCGGGAGTGGTATCTACCGATTCCAGTCAGCGATCGCGACTACGTGGCTGAAATCGGCTATATCACTAACGATGGCCGCTGGTTGGTCCTCGCCCGCTCCTTGCCGGTCCACATTCCCCCGGTGTACCCCTCTGACTGGGTAGAAGACCACTTCATGGCCGTTGACTGGCAGGCTGACCTGCGCGGTAAGACGCTCATGTCCCTAAAACACCCCAGTCAGCGCCTCAGCGACAATGGCAGCCCGATCTACGACAACATCTTTGCCATGACCCAGGGGGCCGAAGCCCAGCGGGTAGCCGGATCCCTGTTTGGCTCAATGCAGCATGTGCCTGGCTCAGTGATGAGTTCTTATGCTTTGCCAGCAGCACCCGTGAGTTCCTACGTCTTCCCCTCCGGGGCTGGGCTGTGGGCGGTGCCTGGAGCGGTGCCTGGTATGGTTCCCAATATGTCTGGGTTGACCATGTCTGGGTTGACCATGTCTGGGTTGACCATGTCTGGGGTTGGCTTCTCGGCATCGGCCCCACCGATTCGCCCCCGCCAGTTCTGGTTGGTGGCTGACGCTGAGTTGATTGTCTACGGTGCCACCGAACCCGATGCCACCGTTACCATCGGCGGCAAGCCCATCAAGCTCAACTCCGATGGCACCTTCCGCTTCCAGATGTCCTTCCAAGATGGCAACATCGACTACCCGATCATGGCCGTCGCCGCCGATGGTGAGCAGACCCGCTCCATCCATATGACCTTTGATCGGCAGACCCTCTCCCGCCGCACTAACACCAAAGAAGATGCGGTGCTGGAGTGGCTTCCCTAAGCCATCTGTTTGCTTAACCCAGAATCACCTGTCTAGGAGTACCCTCGGGTGCTCCTTTTTTTGGTAAAAAGGGTACGGCTCCCCGCATAGAATGAAACATTGGTGATCCGTACTAGGTTGAGACTCTCCAGCTGTGAAATTATTTTTGTACCACACTCCCGAAGAAGTGCCCGGCGATGGCAGCCCAGTCTGTGCCGTTGCGATTGATGTGCTACGGGCCACCTCCACCATGGCGGCAGCCCTTGAGGCTGGGGCTGAAGCCATCCAAGTGTTTAGTAACATTGACGATTTGCTATCTACCGGTGCCAGTTGGCCTGCGGATAAACGCCTGTTAGCGGGGGAGCGGGGTGGTGCCAAGGTGGACGGATGTGACTTGGGTAATTCCCCGCTCGATCACTCTGTGGAGCGCTCCCAGGGGAAGCGGTTGTTTATGAGCACCACCAACGGTACCCGCTGTTTAAAGCAGATCGAACATGCGCCGATGGTGATTACAGCGGCCCTGACCACCCGCCAGGCGGTGGTCGATTTTCTGCTTCACCATCAACCCGCCACGGTTTGGCTGGTGGGTTCCGGCTGGGAGGGCACCTATTCCTTAGAAGATACGGTGTGTGCTGGGGCCATTGTCCACGGGGTGATTGCCGCTACGGGCCAAACGTTTAAAGACCTGGCGGGTAATGATGCGGCGATCGCCGCCGTGAGTTTATATCTGCAATGGCAGGACCAATTGCTGGATTTGATGCACTATGCCAGCCATGGTCAACGACTACTGCGCCTAGATAATGAAGCCGACCTCAAATATTGCGCCCAGTTGGATGTGCTAGATATTGTACCGATTCAACAATCCCCCGGGGTGCTCAGTCGTTAGCACGAGGTGCATAAACCAGGCAGAACCTTGGGACCTATACCAGCGTTCTAGCTGCAAGCGCCTTATCAGAAATTCGTAAAAGCACAAGAAATCATAAGAAAACTTCATGTTTTTTTGGTTGTTTCCTTACGAAACTTAGTCTATAGTTGGCTCGAGCCGTAAGGTTCTTATGAGGACGGCGCTATACAGAATACGTTATATCGTAGCTGTGGCTCTCAATCGATAGGTTGGGAGCCATCACTATAGCCATCTTGGACTTTAAGACTTACCTGTGGCTCTACATCGTGTGATTGTTGCCCCTGATCAGATTACTCCTGATCAGATTGCCCTGACCCAAGACCAGCAGCACTATCTCCACCGGGTGCTGCGGCTAGCTGCTGGGGATCGTTTTATCGCTTTAGATGGCCAAGGGCAGCAGTGGACAGCCCAACTCACTACCTCCCCTGCGGTCGCCGCCATTGTTGCGGCTCAGCCCCCCCTACAGCCATCAACCGCAGCCATTACCCTGGTGATGGCCCTACCTAAGGGCAATGGCTTTGACCAGGTGATACGCCAGGCTACGGAACTCGGGGTAACGACAATTCAACCGGTAATTAGCGATCGCACCCTGCATCATCCCAACCCCAAAAAACTAGATCGCTGGCGGCGCATTGCCGCCGAGGCCACTGAACAATCCGAACGACTACGACTGCCTCAGATTTTGTCTCCCCTGCCCTGGGCCGATTACCTGAACCAGCCCGGGGAGGGGGTGCGCTGGTTATGTGTGGCTCGCTGCATTGAGCCCCACCTATTAACCGCCCTGCAAAACGGCCATGGCCCATCAGGGCCGGTCTTTGACCATGGCCGTCTACCCATCACTCTGGCTGTTGGGCCTGAAGGGGGCTGGACAGCCGCTGAAATCGACGCCGCGATTGCCGTAGGCTTTCAGCCTGTATCCCTGGGATCACGTATCCTGCGAGCCGTTACGGCCCCCCTAGCGGCCCTAGCCTTGATTACCGCCGTACAAGATTTGTCTGTTGACTTCCCCGCGGCCCGTCTTCGGACTTATTCTCAATAAGAAAAATCTATTGCAAGCAGCTATCAAAATTCGCTACTATTCTCAACAAGGGCAGATTATTGAAATTCCTTGGGAGGATTTGAGCTATGGCAGCATATACTCCATCAGCTCTAAAGGCAGAGCTGAATGAACGGGGTTGGCGCATGACCCCCCAACGGGAAACCATGCTCAAAACCTTTCAGAACTTACCCGAAGGAACTCACCTGAGTGCGGAAGATCTCTGTGACTTGCTTGACAAAGAAGGGGAACCCATTAGCCTGTCCACAATTTATCGCAACTTAAAGCTAATGGCTCGCATGGGAATTCTGAGGGAACTGGAGTTAGCTGAGGGGCAAAAACGTTACGAGATTAACCAACCCGCTCCCCACCATCATCATCACCTGATCTGTGTGCGGTGCAATAAAACCATCGAATTTAAAAACGACTCGGTGCTGAAGGTAGGGGCAAAGACGGCAGATAAGTCAGGCTATCACCTACTAGATTGTCAGTTGCTCATCCATGGTATTTGCCCCCCCTGTCAGCGTTCAATCATGCCGATTTAGAGCACTTCATGGGTATATTTATGCTGCTTAACGTTGTCAGCTAGCGACACCTTACGCTGACCATTCAACACCCGCTTCTTTTCCACTGAGAAGTTAATGTCATCACGCAGGGTGCCAAGGGGGAGTAAATCTATGGCCTGGGGACGGGTTTGGTAAGTGCGTGCCGCCGCCAAGAGTCGTTCTTCAAAATCTAGGCAGGGTTGAGCCACAGCCACTTTGTCGGCCGGGAACCCAGAGACGTCTAAGGCTAAGGCTTGGCCTAGGCTGGTGCCATAAATGGCGCTATAGGATGTGGCCACCCCTTTAAATACCGCCTCCAGATAAGCGGAAGGTACCGGCTCAAATACCTGGATTTCTTCAGTTTCACCCTCTTGCTGGCGGTAGCAGGTGGCTAGTCCCAAGGCCACATAACTATCGGCCGGTAGGGAACTAGGCTGGGGGATAGCTTGAACCATAATTCTTGGTATGAATAACAGCAACATTGAGAAAGCGTGTCGTTTGCTGCCAACAAGACTGGTATCTTCTTGACCGCATCCACTGCTTTGAATTCTAGCGGCTGAGTTCAGCAGGACCTGGGTCCACCCCCCAGAACTGTCACAAAACAAAATTTCCCCTCAGAGAATTTAACGCTGATTCATTCGGCCTAAAGAAACTACATAAGCCATCTGCGTACAAACCCAGAGAAAACCAACCAAAGTCCCACTTGCGCCGGAAATACCCCTAGAAATCTAGGTCCTTTTGCGGTTTAGCCGGCCTTAGGTTGATGGGAACATGGCGGTACATCAGGCATGATTAACATCACTTATGCCAACTCATGTCCGCATACATCAGGAATTTTCCTGATGTATGCCATAGCACAAGACAGCCCAATAACTGCCACACCCATGGCCTGGATCAATCCACTATTAATGCGACTCTATAGCCAGAAATCCGAGGATTAACCGCAACCCTGTCTAGCTATGGACTTGCGATCGAGCCGGTTAAGCACACCCGTCATCGACAGGACCAATCATGGACATCTACCAACACCCTAGGCGCACCACAACGGCAACGATCACCGCTCCTGCCACTAGCCTTGGCAGGATTGCGGTTAAGCCAGTCAGGCCATTACCCATGGCTGTCCCCGACAATATACTGAGCCAATCTGCCCACCGCGCGATTCAATGCCAGCAGTATGACTGGGCCCTAACCCTATTGAACCAGCTAATTAACCGACATCCCCAGCGGGCCGCCTACTACAGTAACCGGGGACTGGTGCATTTGTGGAGTGGCCATCACCAAGCGGCGTTAGCTGATTGTAGTCGCGCCATTCAACTAGATGCCAGTCTAGATCAGGCTTACAACAACCGAGCTAGTTGCTATGTTGCCCTCGGGCAAAAGATGAAGGCTGTGGATGACTATGAGCAGGCCATCGATCTGAACCCGTTTAATATCAAAGCTCGAATTAACCTGGGGATCACCCTGCGGGATCTAGGGAATTGGGATAGCGCCCTAGATCAATTAGATCAGGCGTTAATTTTTCATCAACTACCGGATTTTGTTTACGCTGAACGAGGCCGCACCTATCACCTACGGGGTGACTGGAACTGTGCGATCGCCGATTACCATCGAGCCCTAGCTGCCGCTAACCTGGAACCATCCAGCCCCCAGCGCCAGCACATGATCGAACGGGTGCAGCGGTGGATAACAGCGTTGCTACCTGCTGCCTAAGTGATTAGAGAAATCCCCTCCTTGACAGGCCTGTGCTGTTCCCGCAGCGACCCCAGAGGGGTAACCTGTGGAAGTAGGTAGGGATGGGTCAACTCAACCACGAAGAGATCCACCTCGCCCTGCGGGCACTCCTCCCAGGGAAGGGACGGGAAGTCTTACTGTATTGGGGCAACGTCATTGGGGCAACTTCGCTGAAGCTAAAAGGTTTCTGCAAAGCACTGACTCTAATGTTTAGCCTTGACAGACTACTAAGGCAATCAAGGCCCCCCGCATGCGATCAGTCAATCGTAATCGATTGAGGCCCATCGCCATTGCGATGATTGTCATTGTCGCTGGTGATGGCACTAGGATTAACCCCCTGCTTCGCTAGCCAGGACTTGACTGGGTCATCGTTTAAGTTTAATCGCAGCAGGCCAGAAGCCAGTCCACCCAAAAAAGGGACGGGATGACCGACAAGTTCTCTGGCAAAAGGGGAAAGTTCGTCTAGAAACATAATGGTTTGATCAGTGATGTCTGTTAGAGCCTGGGTATAAACTCAATCTAAGTTCAGATCTGGAGTTCTGCCTGTGGGAAAACTTCAGATCCCGAACTGGACTTGGTATAGTATGCCAAAATTCTAGGGTTTTCTGCCCCTTTGCCCCCCTTTGTGGGATATTCCCAGCCAGCAGCCTGGGGCTGTACCGACGTTTTTGGCATGACTGGTACTAGATTGCGCTGACCTAGTATGCTGCGGCACAAGACGACCAACCATACCTGACACCATCCCCCCCCAGGACATGTACTAGCGCCCAATCGCCTTGACCATAAAAATGCCACCAAAGTAAAGAAACAGCACTGCCCCCCCCAGTAAACTCTGGGTAATCGGGTCCGTCGATGGTGTCAGTACAGCCCCCAGCACCGCGGCCCCTAGCAGGACATAGCGCCACCCCGACAGCATTTGCTTAGAGCTGACAATACCCAACAGCCCTAGCAACAGCTGCACCACTGGAATTTGAAAAGCTAACCCCGTGCTAAACAGCAGCAACAGCACAAACTCAAAGTAGCGATCGATGGACCACAGCTGTTCCACCACGTCGGCCCCATAGCTGATAAAGAAATTCAGGGCCGCCGGGATCAGGGCAAAGTAGGCGAAAAACAACCCAGCAAAGAATAGAACACTAGACCCTAACACCAACGGTCCAATCAACCGCCGTTCGCGTCGAGTTAGCCCCGGCAGGACAAACAGCACCACCTGGTAGAGAATGAATGGGCTGGCGATGACAATACCGCTGTAGCCTGCCACCTTTAGGGAGACAAAGAAATACTCCCCTGGGGAAAGCTGTAAAAACTTCACCCCCTGAGCCGGAATTTCCAGCAGGGTGACAATGCGATTGACTTGCCAAAAGCACAGGATAATCCCAGCCAGAACCGCAATCAGCGAGTAAAAAATGCGCATCCGCAGTTCTTCCAGATGGTCGAACAGGGACATTTCCACATCGTTGGGGACGTCATCCAGGTCAACCTTGGGGTTGGCGGTGGCACCGTTGGGGCTAACCGTCTGGGTGTCGGCGGTATCAAGCTCTGTGGGCGGTGTCATAGGCGTGGCAAGTTGGCTGTGGAGGCAATGGTTCTATTGTAGAGGAGCGATCGCTCCAACGGCTGAACCTGGCTGAGCTCAGGGAGATGTTGCCAGGGTTTCAGCCCCCGACTCTGGGGTCAAGGTCAGGGTACGCACATCCCCAGAACTACCGAGTTCCACTGGATTATCCCCATTCACCGACAGCTCTACACCACCAGCATTACCAGTGGTAAAGACTAGGGTATCTTCAGCGGTCCAGGTTTCCTCAAAACCGATTTCGGGGGTGCCTTCGTAAACGTTCGAACCATCGGCCACGACGCTTAGCCAGGCCCGCTGGCTCAACCGGGCCGTGACCACAATCGGGGCCTCTAAGGGAGCAGACTCTTCTACCACGGTATCCGCTGGCTCAGCGTCATCCTCTCCCCCAGCCATGCCTACCCCGTTGGGCTCCGTGGCTGGGTCGCTAGGGGTACCGACTACCGGGGAGGGATCAGTGCGGCCAAATAAGGCCCATAGGCCAGCGATGAGTAGCAGCGCTACGGCCCCGAGCCCCAACCACCCAGGTAGCGAAGACCCAGATTTAGCAGTAGCACGGCGAACCGGGATTGGCGTAGGTGCCGCTTTTTCCAAGACCCGGATACTGTGGCGGGTTTCAGGTTCCACTACGCCATCAGTTTCGGCGTTGGCTAGGCGTTCAGGACTGGGCAGCACATCCACCGGGGTGACGGCAAACTCTTGGGAAATAGCTTGGCCATCGAGCCCCAAAGCTTCGGCGTAGCGACGGATAAAGCCCTGAATAAACACCGGTTCAGGCAAGGCATCATCGTTCCCTGTTTCCAAAGCATGCAGCAAAGCCGGTCGAATAAAAATTTGATTCGCCAAAAGCTCTAGGGATAACCCTTGCTCTTGGCGCACCTGGCGCAGGTAAGCTCCAATGTTTTGAAGCTGTTCGACTTGGGTAGGTGCTAACTTAGCCACGGAACCTCACTGAACTAGGCTATGGGCCATAAGCCCGAACTAGGACATTCTAATGGGAAACGGCTGATAACGTTGCGATAAATATTGCGGTCTAGCCTAGACTGACTTATTTCTGCCTACTTCCACAGGTTACCCCTGCTTCGACCAGCTCAGGACATCCCCTGGGGTCGCTGCACGAGCAGTACAGGCACTTCCAGGAAGGGGCGATCAGGCTATTGGGCCAAGAATTGCCCTTTTTCGAACTCGGGGCCAAGCTCGGATGAGATTAGACGGTATGGTCTGAGGCGATCGCGCAGAACAGCGGCTTTGTCTCCAACATCAGACCATACTCTAGCCCCTCGGTAACCGCCTGGTAGGAGGCTTCAATGATGTTGGTGGACACCCCCAGGGTAGTCCAGCGCTGGTAGCCATTGGTGGATTCTACTAAGACTCGGGTTTTGGCCGCTGTACCGGCTCCACTGTCAATGATCCGGACCTTGTAGTCGGAGAGATAAAAATTGGCGATCGCCGGGTAGAAGGTCAGTAGGGCCTTGCGTAGGGCCGTGTCGAGGGCAGCCACGGGGCCATTGCCCTCGGCTGCGGCCAAAATGTCTTCCCCATTAACGGCCACTTTGATGGTGGCTAACGATTGGCTACTGTGGTTAGCACCATTCCCCTGGCGCTGGCAATTAATCTGAAACCCCTTCAGGTCAAAGAAACAGGGTCGCTCCCCCAACGATTCCCGCATCAGTAGTTCAAAGCTAGCCTCGGCCGCCTCGAATTGGTAGCCGTCATGCTCCAAGGTTTTGAGGCGATTGAGTAACTGACGTGAGGCCGGATTTTGACGATCTAACGCCAACCCAAAGCTGCGAGCCTTGACCAGCACATTGCTCATGCCCGCCTGATCAGACACCACAATCCGGCGGCTGTTGCCCACGGCAGCGGGGTCAATGTGTTCATAGGTTTTGGGCTCTTTTTGCACAGCGCTGACATGGATGCCCCCCTTATGGGCAAAGGCAGAGCGACCCACATAGGGGGCATGGTCGTCGGGGGCGAGGTTAACCACTTCACTGATAAACCGACTGGTTTCCGCCAGAGTTTCTAGGCGGGCTGGAGTAATGCAGGGGTACCCTAGCTTCAACTGTAAGTTGGGGATCAGGGTACAGAGGTTGGCGTTACCGCAGCGTTCCCCATAGCCATTAATGGTGCCTTGCACCATGGTAGCCCCAGCCTCGACGGCGGCCATGGCATTGGCCACGGCAGTGCCGCTATCGTTGTGGGTGTGAATGCCCAGTTGAGGGCAAGAGCCTGACCGGGTCTGGAGCCAGGTGGAAACGGCGGTGGCGATCGCCCCCACAGTCCCAGGCAGGGTACCGCCGTTGGTGTCGCACAGCACTAGCCATTCCGCCCCGGCATTGGCGGCGGCAGCTAGGGTTTGCAGGGCATAGTCAGGGTTGGCCTGGTAGCCATCAAACCAGTGCTCGGCATCGTAGATGATCCGGCGACCCTGGCTTTTGAAGTAGCGAATGGTGTCGTCAATCATCGCCAGGTTTTCGGCCAGGGTAGTTTGCAACCCAGTGGTGACATGCAAATCCCAAGATTTGCCAAACAGGGTAATCCACTCGGTGCCTGCGGCTAGCACTGGCTGTAGGGTGGGCTCTGCAGCGGCCTGCTTGCCTGGTCGCCGGGTGGCGCAAAAGGCAGTGAGCTGAGCCTGGGTTAAGGGCGCTTCTTTCAATTGCCAAAAAAACTGCACATCCTTGGGGTTTGCCCCTGGCCAGCCCCCCTCAATAAACGGCACGCCCAGGGCATCGAGCTTACGGGCAATGCGAATTTTGTCTTCAATGGACAGGGCTAACCCTTCCCGCTGGGCCCCATCCCGCAGGGTGGTGTCGTAAATCTGGATGGAAGCTTTTGTCTGTCCGTTACGCTGAACCATAGGGTGCCAAACCATCGAGTTGAATCAACATCTGTCCAATTATCTAGCTTACCCGGACAGTTCGGCTTGCTTGGCAGACTCCCTAAAATAGCGTTATAAAACGTAGATATTTTTCGCACAGCGGAGAAATTCAATGCCGACTGTATCAGCCCAGGGCAAACTCATTAACTGTGAACCGGGGGCTAACCTGCGCCAGGTGCTCTTAGCCAACGGCATAGACCTCTACAATGGCCAGGCCCAGGTGATTAATTGCCACGGCCTAGGCACCTGTGGCACCTGTGCTGTCCAAGTTGAAGGGGAGGTGTCACCCCCTAACTGGAAAGACAAGACCCGGCG
>SLIY01000459.1 GCA_007135385.1 Leptolyngbyaceae cyanobacterium CSSed165cm_216 | reverse complement strand
GGGGCCACAATGTGGTCAGGCAGACGCCAGCCCAGTTGCTCGGCCACTTCAAAGCCCAGGGTCTTGGAGCCCTCAGAATAGTAGGGACGCAGGTTGATATTGACGAAGCCCCAGCCGTAGGTGTTGGCCACTTCAGAACAGAGGCGGTTGACCTGGTCGTAGTTGCCGTGAACAGCCATTACCGTGGGGCCGTACACCAGGGTGCCTAGCACTTTACCGGCTTCCAGATCAGAGGGAATAAAGACGCAGCAGTCTAGACCAGCATGGGCGGCGATCGCAGCGGTAGAATTTGCCAAGTTTCCGGTACTGGCACAGGACACCGTGGTAAAGCCCAACTCCCTTGCCCGGGTCAGGGCCACTGAAACCACCCGGTCCTTAAAACTCAGGGTGGGCATATTGACCGCGTCGTTTTTGATGTAAAGCTCTTTCAGCCCTAGACGCCGAGCCAAGCGATTGGCCCGCACCAGAGGGGTCATACCGGTACCCACGTCAATTGGATTGTCAGAACTGACCGGCAAAAAGTCCTTATAGCGCCAGATGGACAACGGCCCCGCCTGAATCGTACTGCGACTGACCCGCTGGCGAATCGCATCGTAGTCATAGGCAACTTCCAGAGGGCCAAAGCACACATCCTCACAGACGTGCTTAGGGCCAAGATCATAGGTTTCCCCACATTCTCGACATTTCAGAGCAGAAAATGTTTGGGCAGCAGTGGTGGGTCGTTCAATGGACTGGGTCATAGCAGGGCCTGTGGGTTTCTACAGAGCTAAACAACTTAAGCAAAACTTTGAAAGTCTTGGAATATCAACGATCTCAGTGATGGAACGAAGTCTAGCACGGAGAACAAAATCAAATCAAACATACCCGACCTTTTTTGTCGGGTATGGGGGAATAGGTTTCCAGCCTACGCCGATACCTGCTCGTATTTTGTTTTGGCTCAAAGAAACGAGGGATGACCGCAGCAAAGTAGTGTGTGATACAAACGTCAGCCTGGCAGTTAAGGTTAAGTATTCTAAAGTCATAGGACGCCCGCATTGCAAAATGTACCAAGCTGGCAAAGTTGCTCTATGCTTAGTGTCAAAATTTGCTTTTCGTTTGGCCCTGGTGACATACAGCGGTGACCGTTGTGCTGATCATGATCGATTCCCCGTGATGCTCTCAGCGTTGATTTCCCGTAATGCTCTTAGCAAAACGTTATGGTAGTGACCCAAGATAAGCCGCTTGCCAGTGTGTTTCGTCAACTCTCCGGTGGGGCGTTTCCCCCGGTAATTGAGTCCTATGAGCGCGGAAAAACCATTTTCTTCCCTGGGGATCCGGCAGAACGGGTCTACTTTTTATTAAAGGGAGCTGTCAAGCTATCCAGGGTATACGAGGCTGGCGAGGAAATCACCGTCGCTCTCCTCCGCGAGAATAGTGTTTTTGGAGTTCTCTCGCTGATTACTGGGAACCGTTCCGATCGCTTCTATCATTCCGTTGCCTTTACACCGGTTGAACTACTGTCAGTACCGATTGAGCAGGTGGAGCAAGCCTTAGAGGAAAATCCTGAATTGGCTCTGCTGATGCTTAGAGGCCTATCGTCACGGATCTTGCAGACCGAGATGATGATTGAAACCTTGGCCCACCGAGACATGGGGTCTCGTTTAGTCAGCTTTTTGTTGATCCTCTGTCGCGACTTTGGGGTGCCCAGCCAAGATGGCATCACCATTGACCTGAAGCTGTCCCACCAGGCCATTGCCGAAGCAATTGGGTCTACAAGGGTAACGGTGACTCGACTGTTAGGGGACTTGCGGCAGGAGGGTATGATTTCTATCTATAAAAAGAAAATCACCGTCCACGACCCCGTAAATCTGAGTCAACAGTTTACTTAGAGGCGTTTTGGGCGTACTCCTCAAGTTGGGAAGTATCGGATACGTTCAGGGGTAAGTGGTCTTAAGTCTGCCGCCGTTGATTAAGCCATACAGTAGAGTGTATGGAGGTTTTGTAATGGCTAGTGAATGCTTCCTGGGTACGTACTGATATTGGCGGTTTTAATGTTGGGGGGGGTGATTGCCACCCTGGGCGATCGCATTGGTATGCGAGTTGGTAAAGCTCGTCTGAGTTTGTTTAACCTGCGTCCCCGTCAAACCGCAACGGTAGTCAGCATTGCAACTGGCAGTATAATTTCGGCCTCGACCTTGGCTATATTGTTTGGGGTGAGCAGCCAACTGCGTACCGGCGTTTTTGAGTTGGGCCGCATTCAAGCGGATTTAGCCAGCGCCCAAGCGGATTTGGAGGATGCCCGAGCTACCCAGGCAGAAGTCAAAGATGATCTAGAGTCGGCCACTCGCGAACGGCAACGAGCCCTAGAGCGCTTGCAGAAGATTAACCAGTCCCTAGACCAGGCCGTAACCCAACAGGAGCTAACTCAAGCCCAGTTGCAACAAACCCGCGAACAGCTACAAACTGTCTCCCAGCAAGCCGAGGACCTACGCCAGTCTACCGATAACCTCAGGGCCGAGCGAGACCGGTTGCAACAGCAGCAGCAGACTATCCGTGCCCAGATTGCTGAGCGGGATCAAGAGATTACCCAACTTGACCAAACCATTGCTGAGCGGGATCAAGAGATCGCTCAACGGCAACAGCGACTTGCGGATTTAGAGGCCCAGCAGGAGCTTTTGGCTCTACAGGTCAGTGATCTGCAGAGCCAGTACCAGGGCCTATTTTTAGGTAATATTGCCCTAGCTCGTAATCAGGAAATCTTATCCGGCATTGTGCGGGCCGAAAACCGTGAGCAGGCCACCGAGTACATGGCCCAGTTTTTATTCGAAGCCAACCGCCAGGTCTTGCAAGCGGTAGCTCCTGGGACGCCGCGGGACCACCAGGCGATTTTCATTGGCAGTCGCGAAGTCGAACGGTTGATTGAGCGACTGGGTACTGGCGATGAGTACCTGGTGCGCCTGCTGTCAGCAGCTAACTACGTCACGGGTGAGCCCTGCATTACTCAACGGGCTGACCCCTGCATCCAGGTTTTTATTGACGCCTCCCCTAACCAGCGGGTGTATCCTCTGGGCGAGCGGCTGGCTACCATTGCCCTGGACTCGCCACCGTTTCGGGATCAGGATCTAGTTGAACGTCTCAACCTATTGATGGTGGCAACTCAGTTTCGGGCTCGTCAAGATGGCGTCGTCGTGGACAACCTGCAGGTTGCTGACAATCGTACCGAAACCCTTTTGCGATTTTTAGAGATGATTAAACAATCAGGGCAAGCGGTTGATCTGCAGGCGATCGCCGCTAGCGATATCTATACCGCTGGTCCCCTCCATATTGATGTTGTGGCGGTGCGCAATGGTGAGGTAGTCCTGACCACCCGAGCCCTAACCTTCCCAGATCCTGACATCCTAAGGCCCTAGCCTTAATCTCCTCAGACAGTAACAAGGGCAGTTTCTCTCTAACTGGATGACTCCCCCATTCCTAGCGGGTCAGTCCCAAGGGACCCGCTAGGGCAGCGTCAAGTGTTAATTTTAGGGTTGGCATCTGTAGAAATTTGGCATCATTAAGGTCCAAAATCCCCTCCGGGTACCCCTCCTAGGGATGGGATGGGAAGTCTTGCTGCTGTATTGGAGTAACCCCGCTGAAGATAAACGGCTTTTGCAAAGCACTTATCCTAATTTCTAGCTTTGACAAACCCCTAGCCAATATTTTTTCTAGCCAGAGTTTTATTCGCCGAAAATTCTTTGGCGGCGAATATTTAATAATGTCTAAAAAAATTTGCAGTTAGTTACCATCTGCGACAACTTCAACCTCGTGGGGATCACCTGTGATTAGAATTAACCTACAAATCTGACCGGTATCCTAAAAGAGAATTCTTTTTTGGATCCAAAACTAAAGCCGAAATCAAGACCGCTCATCTAACTGAGGAATGGGATGCTTGGTTACCCGGTTAACTGCTCCATCGTTGGAGTGGGTTAAGTCGGCTGGCATCGTCAGATTTGGTACTCCTGCCTGGTGGGACATTCAGTGCTAACAAACTGGATGAATCTTTGCCTCAAAACGCCATGGCTCCATTGGCTGGTTTAGCAATGGTCCAGGGTTCGTTTTGCTTTACTGGTTCAGGCAGATCAATCTATAAAATACCTGGAGCGATCCCATGAAATTTGAGGATATATACCAGTTTTTCGAGGATCCACCGCCGATCTACCTGAACAAGGAGTTGGCCGTATGTTACGTACTGGCCGTACTGCTGCAGCAAGACTCCTACGGCACTGAGCTGATTCAGCGGTTGAGCCAACAGTATACCCACCACCGGCTCTCCGATACCGTGCTGTATGGTGCCCTGAAGTTTCTAGAAGACGAAAACGCGATCGACGGATATTGGAAGAAAGTTGAAGGTCGTGGTCGTCCCCGTCGCATGTATCGGCTTAATCCTGACTGGCGCTTGCAGGCCGAAGAATTGGCCGAATTTTGGTGCACCTACATGGGGGACTCTACCAAACCAGCCTATGAGGTTAGCCCGGCCCTGTGGTCCCCTAGACCCTAAGAGGCAGTACCCTAGACTAGAGTACTCTGGGGGCTAGCAAGGTTATGACCAATACCGTTACCTATTCCACACTGTTTCTAACCCTGCTGATGATGGTAGGGTTATTCTTTTTTATTCGAGCATCCACCAAAGATCGCACCGAAACGTTGGTTTTACACCGTAAAACTCCTCCGCAGCCATTGTTGCAAGAGTTGAGAGCCTATTTTGAAGCCCGAGCCTATACCGCCCAAGAGGTCAATGGCGAAGCCAACACTCTAGCCCTTCGGGGTTTTGTGCGGCCTAGCTGGTTTTTAGCCATTTTTCTGACCACCTTAGCCGCTGTAGGAGCGTTGTGTTTTGCCCTGGTACTGGCAAGTCTATTCCCCCCCTATGGTCGAGCTTTTATTGGGTTAATTTTGCTTGCCCCAGCCGCTGGGCTGTACTACTGGGGGCGGGCCGGTCGAGAAGAACATGTCACCGTACAGGTCTGTCCAGAGTTATCATCCTCCCTAGAGCAGCACAGTCAACTAACCGTCATTGCCCATCGCGACGAGTTAATTGCCCTGCAGAAGGTCATGGGAAAGCTGTAACGTTAGCCCTAGAACAATATCCGTTCCCCATCCACGCTACTCAATCCAGCCTTGGTCAATGCCAACGGCGGATCAAAAAAGGGCTAGCCTTTAAGACTAGCCCTTTAGGG
>SLIY01000068.1 GCA_007135385.1 Leptolyngbyaceae cyanobacterium CSSed165cm_216 | reverse complement strand
CCCAGAAGCTGATTGAGGCACTACTGACGACGGCCCCCGCCTATACCTTCGAGGGCTATGAGCAGGGGGTGCAGCGAGTGTTTCAGACTCACCCGGTGAATGCGATCGGTAATGGGTGCCGGGTGCGGTGTAAGTCTGGGGATTGAGGGTTGTGCTGTGCTAGCTTGGGGGCGGTAGCCGGATCTCTAAATTTCTAGAGAACGGTGCCTGAATGGACTCGCTGTTCATCTTAGATCCGCTCTTGAGGCTCAATGGCAAGGAGCGTGTGTCTCATTCTTTAAGAATCCTTTGTTAAAAGATGAAATTCTTGCGGATAAGTTGTGACAGGCTAGAAGAATGAAGCTGGATGGCACTCAATAAAGATATGCCTAAGCCTAAATCGACTAGAAAGAAGCGTCCTAATTTTAACGCCGTTCGGAACAAAATCCGGGAACTTGCCGCTGATCATGATTATGATGAGCAGGTTCTTCTTAGTTTTGCTGAGTTTATTAATGGAGGGGAGTTTAAGCAACCAGAACTAACTCTTCAAGAATTGAAGGCGGGTGTAGTACAAGCGTTTGGTTGCGAGAGTTATGCAGAACTTAAGAAGAGCGCTGCTTTTAAGCTTTACGTAGCTGACGCTAAACTCAAGCTTAACCTTAAGTCCTCTTGGCAACAAATTTATCGAGAATGGGTAGAACTACCGGAATCAGAGCGTGATGCCATTGGTGAAGATTGCATCAATGGGATTGATGTTTTTCGCAATTTCCGTCCCTGGGAAGTGTTCGGATTAGCGCCTGAAACAGCAACGGCAGACGATATTAAGTCTGCTTTCCGACAGCTATCCCTCCAGCATCATCCAGACCAGGGGGGAGATGCAAGGCTATTTGAACGTCTGAAACTCATGCGAGACAGCCTACTGGCAGCATATCCCTAATAGAAAGATGGCCGAGAAATGCAATATCCGGGACCAAGAACTTGCCCAAGCGCTTGAAGTATCCCTTGTGCGAATCTACGAGATCTGTGAAATCTTCGACCAGGACCCAGAAGATGAATGGGCGCTCAATGAAGGGGAGCATTTTACATGGGCTAACCAGGTCTTGAAACAGCGACGCTTTAGCCCTGAGGGGGCTTACGAAATATGTAAGTACATTAATGAGAATGAAGGGCGTAACCTCTTTCGACGGTTCCGCAGATGGCTGAATGGCCGTGATGAGAGATTGAAACAACTTCTGGTAGAGAAAAAGTTTATCGAGGTCATTGACAGTTCAGAGGCCCTTGTATTCAATGGTGGACGGGCCTACATGCGCCCTCGCTACACTCGGCAATTGCTTGGCTTAGGTAGGCGGCAAGATGTCCTCAACCGTGCTTTTCAACAAGAGATTAAGTCTCCTACTAAACCAGAACCACTACAACTAGAGAAGCACTTCATCAAAGAAGAAGATACTATCTGTTTTAGTGGTATGGGAATCGCCAGGGTCTCTGCAAACCTGGGAATTACGCTGAAAAATCATCACCGCCGCTCCTGGTGCATACTAGTGAGCCAACGGGCTATAGCGGCATTGCAGGAAGTGGTAGACGAGCGTGAGACCAGAAAGCTAGAAATACAAAAGGCTATGGCCAAAGCGAAAACAGCCGCCAAACAAACCTGTCAGCTTACCGGCATAAAGAAAGGTCCCGCCAACCCTTTCCAGTTGGCTGTTCACCATGTCTATGATCAAAAGAACTATCCTCACCTCGCCGATCATCCCCACAACCTCGTGGTTATGCAGGACAGTATCCATAAGGACTTTCATCAATGGCTGGGCGGAAATGGCGTCAGTTGTACCGTTGACGACTTAGAACGATACATTGAGACATTTTCCAGTAGCTTATTTCCAGACTCAGCCCATAGCCGAAAACGTATGGCTAAGGCATTGAAACGCATTGAGAAGATTCGAAAGACAGTGCGCCCCCTGGCCTAGCCAACTCAAACTGCCTGGCTCCTCCCCCTCCCCCCACACTACGCCCCATGCTGCTTCTCGCGATCGCTATTTCAAAGCACTCTCTCTCCCCACCTTCCCCAACGCCCCATCCAGCCGCCCTACAAACACCGATCGCCTATCACCCGTCAACACCAGCACCTCGATCGCCCGATTCATTGACCCATAGAATACGCCAAGATCCTTGGCAAAATTCGGCATTCTTTGCAGGCTGGCAGATACTGTGTTGGCTGTTCAGTTGACCTGAAACTGCGGAACTAACACAGTGTCTACACTAGAAATGTGTCAAGTGGTCAGGGTATGAACAATAAAATCGTTGGTGCTACTCTTTTGGCGGCGGCTGGATTCACGGCGGCGTTCAGCACGGCAGCAGCACAAATCGCAAACAGCATTGTCTTGGCGATATTTCAGGACTCAAACAGGTCTGGAAAAGGGTGCCCAAATTGAGTCCATGCCCTTTGTCTGCTTTCGCGTGTTCGAGAATGGCGCAGAATAGTCCGCCATCAAGCGCCCTGAGTATCTGCCCCCTAGTTTGCAGTAGTGTTGTGATCCAGGCGAATATCGGGGCCAATTAAATCTGAGAGCTTCTCCACGTCGTACAGCAGCATAGCGATTCGCTCTAGGCCCAGGCCCCAGGCCACCGTCGACTTGTCCCCATAGCCCAGGGGTTGCAGCATTTCCTGGCGAAATAGACCCGAGTTACCCACCTCTAGGTAGCGATCGCTGGGGGCATGGTAGGCCAGCACTTCTAGGGATGGCTCGGTGTAGGGGTTGTAAGCGGGTTTGAATTTTAGCTTTTTGAACCCCAGCCGCTCGTAAAAGTAGGTGAGGTAACCCATCAGGGTGCGGACGCTGAGCAGTTCTCCCACCACCACCCCTTCAATTTGGTGGAATTCAGCCAGGTGGGTGCGATCGACGGTTTCGTTGCGGAACACCCGGTCGATGGAAAAGTATTTGCCGGTCTGCCCTTGCATTTGGTATAGCCGTCGGGCGGTGGATGAGGTGGTGTGGGCGCGCAGGATGGCCCGGCTCGCCTCAGCCTCGGTCCAGTGACCGCCGTAGTTGGCTTCGTGCACCTGCTTCACCTGGGCCACCAGGTTGGCGTCGTCGGGGAGGGGCAGGGTTTGGGGATGGGCCAAGTAAAAGGTGTCCTGTACCTCTCGGGCGGGGTGATCTTGGGGGGTAAAGAGGACGTCAAAGTTCCAAAAGGCCGATTCCACCAGATAGCCTGACATTTCATCAAAGCCCATGTTGAGGAAAATGTCGCGGATGCGCTGGATGCACTGGGTGAGAAGGGTGGGGCGACCGTAGGCCACGTCGGGGACGGCGTCGTGGATGTCGTAGGGCTTGAGCTGCACCTGCTGCCACTGCCCTGACAAAATCAGCTCGCTGGTTAGGGTGGTGACCACATCAGGCAGTTCCAGGGTTTGTAGGGCCGGTAACACCGTCAGCCGATAGTCGGCCTCCACCCGGCGGGTGATGTAGCCCTGTTTTTGCAACCAGTTCACGGCCTCAGCATCTAGGTGTTCGTGGGCCGCCCCGTGGGCGATCGCGGCAAAGACCTGCTGCCGCTGCACGTAGTCTTTTAAGACCCCAGGCTTGAGCACCGTCACCAGGGCCGTGTTGCCTTGATCAATTAAGTCCACCGCCTGCTCGCGCCGCAGGGCCCCATAGTTTTGGCTAAAGCGATCGCCCAGCTGGCTTTGCAGGGTAACGCGATCGCGAATTCCCTGTAGCAACTGTTCTGCCAGGGCCACCCCAGGCACCTGGCCCCCCACCTCTTCCCCTTTCGGGGTCAGCACCCAGGTTTCAGTGGACTGTTCTTGCCATTCCACATAGCCCTCTAGGGCACCGCTGAGCAAAAAGCCATTGATGAAGTTGAAGTCAAACCCATGGCGGGCACAGTGCGATCGCAAACTGTCCATCGTTGGTTGCTGCTGCAGCAGTTGAATAAACTGTCGCTGTTTGCCAGTCAGCTGGGGCAAATCGAGCATAGGGAAGCTCCAGGGGAATCTTTCTAAGATTAGCAAAGGGGGCGAAACCCAGAAACGATTCACGAAACGATAGACTTTATCTCTAAGGACGTAATCACTGGGCATCCGCTATGCTAACCCTCTATCACACCCCGCTTTCGATCAACTCGCGCCGAGTTTGGGTGGCCCTGTTAGAAAAAGGGTTGGACTTTGAAACGGTGGAGGTGGACCTGGGGGGCGACCAGTTTAAGCCTGAATTTCTCACCTTAAACCCGTTTCACCATATTCCGGTGCTGGTGGATGGGGAGTTGACCGTGATTGAGTCGTTCGCCATCTTAGATTACATAGACGCCCAGTACCCGCAACCGCCCCTGTTGCCTGAAAAAGCCGCTGACCTGGCCACCGTGCGGATGGTACAGATGGTGACGGTTAATGAGCTGTTGCCCGCTCTGGCCCCCCTGACCAAAAAGATGATGGGATTTGGCGAACCGGATGCCGATGCGATCGCCCAGACCTTAGACAAAGTGAGTGGCATTCTGGCCTTCTTTGAGCAAAAGCTAGATGACCGTCCCTACTTTGGCCGCGATCGGCTGACCTTGGCCGAGGTGGTGTTGGGAACCGTCACCGCCTGGTTTCCCGACATCGGGGTGGATTTAGCCCCTTACCCCCAACTGCAACGGTGGGCCCAGGGATTGCTAGAGCGAGACGCCTGGCAGCGCACCCAGCCGACCCCCGAGGCGATCGCCGCCTTCAAAGCTCGCATGGCTCAACGCATGGCCCAACGGCAGTAAAAATCATCACATTGCCCGTGGCCCAGAATGCCAAGAAGGCCTCTGTCCCCCTTAGTCAATTGATAAAAATGCTATCACTGCATCTTTATCGACTGCCTAGCGAATAAACTTAATCGGACAAATATTCAAACTGGTCACTGGCTGAAACTCCTTGCGGTCAGACGTCACCAAAACTCCTTTCTCCTGCTGTGCCAGCGCTAAAGCAAAGCAATCCGCCAGAGAAATGCGGGCAATGGTTGCCTTGTACTTGCCGACCTGTTGCCAAAACTCTGTCGATAAATCTGGGCGAAAAGTAACTTTTGCCCATTTCAAGTCATCCAGGACAGCGATCGCGGCAGATTCACCGTCCACTCTGTAGAAGTCGTAATATACCTCACACAAATTGACAACGTGAATCATGCAGTCGTATTGATTGTCCAATAGGTATCCTTCTACAATATCTGCTCCCTCTTCATCTCTGAAAAATGCAAT
>SLIY01000456.1 GCA_007135385.1 Leptolyngbyaceae cyanobacterium CSSed165cm_216 | reverse complement strand
GCCAATAAACCCGGAACGCTGTACTTGTCCATAGGAACCCCAGCAGCGAATTTGGCTTGTGGTCATCTCACCCAATCTCATTATAAGACTTTCCCAGGCGATTGTTCGAGGTGCCCTTATGGAGATTAGTCTTCAGTAATCCTTAAAATTTACCCATACTTTTTGTATTGGTTCCATTATCACCACTGTTGGTTAGACGGTTTGCTATCGAATCATGAACGTTTTTGTTCGGAGGTCGGGTTAGTTTACCGATAGCCAGTTAGGGCGACCGACCTCAGAGGCTGGCCAGGTGATGATGGGGCTAGATATTTTTTAGGGAAACCGCTAAACTGTATGTTTCCTGCCAAGATGTGAAATGATTCATGATCTGACAACTTCCTTGATGGAATTAGCTCTTGGGAGATTACCCCTGATTAGAGAACTCACTGGATTGCTGCAATCATGGTTCAAAGATGTCAGAGTCAATTCATCCCACCTGATAGTCTGATCTTATTGATTGATTAAGCTGATTAATTATAAAACTATATCTAAATCGATCTTTTATGTCTTGTAAGCACGGTCTAAAACGCCTTTCGATTTTTGTTGATGGCAACAATATGTTTTATGCTCAGCAGAAAAATGGCTGGTTTTTTGACCCTAAACGGGTACTAGAGTATTTTCTGACCAAAGACGGTGGTGCCACTCTGGTTAATGCTTTTTGGTATACAGGGTTGAAGGATCCTCAAGATCAGAGAGGTTTCCGAGATGCGCTGATCAGCCTGGGCTATACTGTTCGCACTAAGATCCTGAAAGAATATTACGACGATAATTCAGGACGGTATTCCCAAAAAGCCAATTTAGACATCGAGATTGCCATCGATATGTTCAATACTGTCGATCAATATGACGAGGTGGTTTTATTTAGTGGCGATGGTGATTTTGAACGGGCCATAGAGTTATTACGTTCTAAAAGCACTCACATTACCGTGGTCTCTACAGAAGGGATGATTGCCCGAGAACTGCGTAACGCCACCGACTGCTATATCGACCTCAATAAGGTCCGCAAGTACATTGAGAAAGATTGACAAGACAATAAGGCTGCTATTTAAATTCCGTGGCTTTTTCCCACTACCCAGTGCCGCCTGAAGTAGCGGGCTAGACTGCTTTCTTTGAGTGTCAAGCAAATGGGGCGACCATGGGGGCAGGTGCGCGGTTGGCGAGTTTGTTGCCAGTCGTCCAATAGTTGCTGCATGGCCTCTAGGGTGAGGGGGGTGCCGTTGCGTAGGGCGGTGCGGCAGGCGATCGCCACTTGGGCCGCCTGCAAATCTCCCCCCTGGCTAAGTTCTAAGAGGGCCTCCGCTCGATCGGGGTGCTGGATCAGGGGGGCGGGGGCACTGCGAACGGCCCAACCCTGAGGCCCAAAGGGTTCGATCGCTAGTCCTAGACGCTGCAACTGGTTAACCTGTTGGTCTGAGACATGATCAAGCACGACCGGAGGCGTCAGCGGCACAATTTGCCAGCGATCTTGGAGTCGCTCGTACAGGACACGCTCATGGGCAATATGTTGCTCAATCAGGCAGAGGCCGTCAGGCTGTTCGGCCAAAATGTAGCGATCGTGGACTTGGGCGATCGCCCGCAGGGATGTCTTTTCTGGCTGGGGTAATGGATCAGATAGGTTAACCGGGGCTATGCCTGGGCCGCCGTAGGCACCGGGTTGATCAGCCGCTTTGATCAGCTGGGTTACCCGCCGCTGGTGACTCTGCTCAGAAAGGGTATCGGCCTGACCTGCTAGCAGGGTATTGATTAACCCTTGCACCTGGGTTACCCAGTGGTCCATCTGATGCAGGTATAGGGTTGATTTATCGGGGCTACGATTCCAGTCAATGTGGTTGGGGTCAACGGACAAATGCACAAAACACAGGGGATAGCGATGCCGGGGCAGCGTGTGGCGAAAAGCCTGAATAATGCCCTGCTCTAGATCTGCGATCGACACCAGGCGACCATTGACGGCAACTTTTACCCAGTCGGGGCGGGGGCGATGGCAGCGATCCGGTAGACCGATCACCCCATAGAGGTGATGGTCAGATAGAGACGCGGGGGTGGCTTGAACCATATTTTTGCTGCGGTCATCCCCTTGCCGCAGATCAGCGACAGCAACGGTCTTGAGCATTTGAGGAATCAGCGACATGGCGGTATCCCCTGGGGTTAGGCGTAGCCAAGGGCGATCGCTCAGGTGTACTGTCCAAGTGACCTCTGGATGGGCTAGGGCACTGTGATAAACCACCCATTGCACCTCTTTTAGTTGCCGAGTTTGGGCAGGTAATCGCTGCCGCCGGGCTGGCCATTGGCCAAATAAATCTGTCACCGTCACAACGGTGCCAGAGGCCATCGCCACAGGTATCTCCCCTTCAGCGTTCCCCTGGGGGGTATAGGTCATTTGCCAGCCCGCCGTGTTACCGGGAGGACGACTGCAAATCTGCAATTGGGCTGCCTGGGCCAGACTATGTAAAGCTTCTCCCCGAAATCCTAAGCTTTCAATCTGCCAAAGATCCTGTTGGGTGCGAATTTTACTAGTGCTGTGAGGCACCGCGGCCACGAGTAAATCGGCCTTGGCCATGCCAGTACCGTTATCCGCCACCTTAATTTGGCCTCGCTCGGGCCACAACCCAATGTCAATGTGGGTTGCTCGAGCATCCAAAGCATTATCCACCAGTTCTCGCACCACGGCCCCAAAGGAATCAATCACCTCGCCAGCGGCAATGTGGTGAACTACCTCGGTGGGTAGCGCTTGAATAGTGAGTGCGGTTGAACTGCTGTCAGTCGGGGGTGGATTAATGGCCATTGCCGCCGGAGAAGACTGGGTAGAGCTATTGCCATCCTAAAGGAATTGCCCGCCACCGCAATTGATTGATAGTTTTCAATGCAAGTGACATGAGTATTTGGCGATTTTGTCCACTTTTCTAAACAAAAGTTTGCGATAAATTTTAAGGTTTGTTACATTAAAGGTGTTCGTTCTCTCTTCTCTCAAGGATCTTCCTTATCATGAATCGTATTTTTGGTTTATTCCCGAAGCCATCGCCGATGCAGCCCGAATCCCGTGTCTACGACCTAAAGGAGCGGCTGGATTGGGGCGAGCCAGCCCTAACTATCATTGACGTCCGCGATCGCAGCGAATTCAATAATAGTCATATCACTGGAGCAATTTCCATTCCTGCCGATGGGTTGTTGACTGCAGCGCCCAAGTGCTTTGAGTCGGACCGTGACTTGTACATCTACAGCAACGCTGATGATGAGTCGGCTATCATCGCCGACCAACTGCGCCAGGCTGGATTTTCGCGGGTTTCCATTTTGCGGGGTGGCGTAGCGGCTTGGAAAGCGGCTGGTTTTCCTGTAGAAGCGGTAATGATGGCTGCCGTTTGATCTTACTGGGCATGCAGCTGCATGCCCAGACTGGTTTCAGGGGAAACGCTAGGTCATTGTTGTCGACAACAGGTTGCATTATCAACCCATTGAGAGGCAAGTTAGGGGCACAGTAGGTATTAGTCCTATGTGTTGAGATCACCTGATCATTATTGCTATGCCTTTTGACGCTTGTCGCATCATTACTTACAGTCCGGCTTATACCTTAGTGCCGACCTATGAATGCTTCAACCGTTGCACCTACTGTAACTTTCGTACTGACCCTGGCCAATCTCCCTGGTTAAGCTTAACCGAGGCGGCAGAGCGACTGGTAAGCTTACGCCGCCAAGGGGTGATTGAAGTTCTGATTCTAAGTGGCGAGGTTGCCCCCGGTAGTCAACGTCGTGCCGATTGGTTTCGTCATATTTATCGCCTCTGCGACCTGGCCTTAGAGGCTGGACTATTACCCCACACCAATGTTGGCCCCTTATCCTGGGCGGAACTGACCCAGCTGAAGCAGGTGAACGTTTCTATGGGCTTGATGGTGGAGCAGGTGTCCCCCCAATTGTTGGAGACCGTACATCGCCATGCCCCTAGCAAGCGACCGGAGCTACGCTTGCAGCAACTCACCTGGGCGGGGGAAATGGCTATCCCGTTTACCACTGGTCTCCTGTTGGGTTTGGGAGAAACTGAGGTCGACTGGGTAGACTCGTTAACGGCGATCGCGGCGATTCAGGGTCGCTACGGTCACATTCAGGAAGTGATTCTCCAGCCTCATAGCCCCGGCCAGCGTCAGATCGTGACCGGTAATGCCTTAGCAGAAGTGGATCTGTTGCGGGCCGTTACCCTGGCCAAAGCCCACCTACCCGCTTCCATTACCCTACAAATTCCTCCCAATCTGGTCAGCCGCTCGACCCTGTTGGCTTGCCTTGATGCTGGTGCTAGAGATATCGGTGGCATTAGCCCGGTGGATGAAGTTAATCCAGACTATGATCACCCTTGTCCAGACAGTCTTGCTGAAGCGATCGCCCCAGCGGCTTGGCAACTTCGTCGACGGCTCCCCGTCTATCCTCAATACGATAGTTGGCTATCTCCAGCGCTAGCCGCACTGGTTAAGACATGGCGCGATCGCCTTTAGGCCAAAAATGGTCCCCCTAATAGTGGGCGCAAACTATCCTACAGCCAGCAAATAGCACTCCAGGAAGACCGGAGAGTGATGCCCGCCCTAAAGCTGCTACACTCGCCGAATAAAGCGGGGCTACTTTCCGAGTAATTTCCCTAAGGCGTTATTCCACTTAGGGGCTACTGTGTTACAGCAAGTTGCAACTCACTGAGCTAGTACTCCCCCTCCGATAAGATGCTGTCAGCACCCTGTTCCCTCCCTTGCAGAACCAGGGATAGGCTGATTTTGTCTTATTCGAGCGGTGATCATGGCTGGCCCTAGTACTCAAACTTGTCCTGTCTGTGGCGTCAAGATTCTAGTCGGTATTGTTGGCGGCGATCGGGTTATATTTTCCGTTGGCCCCCCTGGCACCCGGGCCAAGCTATATGCCCGAGTCTGTCGCTATGTCAATAAATCAGGCTGTATCAACCAATCCGGTGGTAGTAGTCCCTCATCCTCATATTAGCTGGCGTAAGTCAGGTGGCAGGTGATAGGAACAGTTAGTTGACCTATGCCGCAGAGTATTAGGGCGTGCATTAAAGACTAGTCAAAACTATAGGGCATTACTATGTGGTATTAGTAGGCCAACTATTCCTGATACCCAGCACCTGATACCCTCGGCTAGAGTAATCATCATTTTTCCCAGCCAGTTAACCG
>SLIY01000212.1 GCA_007135385.1 Leptolyngbyaceae cyanobacterium CSSed165cm_216 | reverse complement strand
GTTTTGATGGTGGATTACCGGGGTTATGGGCTGAGCTCGGGTCCGTTTCCCAACGAAGCCCGGTTCTACGAAGACGCCCAAGCCGCCTATCAGTTCCTGCACCAGCAAAAAGGGGTAGACCCCAGGCATTTGGTGATTTATGGGCACTCCCTAGGCGGCGCGATCGCCATTCAGCTCGCCAGTCAGATGCCCCAGTTGGCCGGGTTAGTGGTGGAAAGCTCTTTTACCTCCATGGAGGCGATGGCTACTCGGTCTGGGTACAACCGATTTTTTCCCGTACGTTGGCTGCTGACTCAATCCTTCCCTTCCATTACTCGGGTACAGCAGTTGCAGGTGCCAGTGTTCTATCTGCATGGCTTGGCGGATTTGTCAGTGCCCGCTGAAATGAGCCAATATCTCTATGACGCCACCGTCTCTCCTAGGGAGTTATGGCTAGTGCCCAACGCTGACCACAACGACATTGCAATCCTGGCAGGAGACGAATATGAACAGCGGCTGAGCCAATTTTTAAGCGATCATGTCCTAGTCAACCAAACCAGCTAAGCCAAACCGGCCTGGGTTACCAACGGTAGCGGGGCCACCACTGGCAAGTCATGCTGTTGCGCTTACAAAGTTGCAGTAAATTCTTGCCGATAGTTGGGGCTGCACCAGGTTTGGCCCTGTAAGCTGAGACAACCACTTCCCCAGGGCGCCAATCCTACGCGCCAACTTGGGGGTTATTTTTTATTCTATTTTGGGTCTATAGGCACCTCTATGGCGCGACTGTCTACAGAGCTAAACCGCTATTTTTTTCAAGAGGTGACGGCCACCAAAGTCACCCTAAAAGAAATTCTTGTGCTGGCTGGGGAGCGCACCTTTGGGGTGCTATTTGTGCTGCTGGCTCTACCCTCGGCCCTGCCGGTACCGGCCCCTGGCTATTCTATTCCCTTTGGCATCTTGATGTTTTGGTTAGCGGTGCAGCTGATTGTCGGCCGCACCCGTCCCTGGGTACCCGAGGGTTGGAAGACCAAGCAGTTTGACCTGCTGACTGTCCAGAAATTCGTCAAGGCAGGTACCCCGTGGCTGCGGCGGCTGGAGACCGTGGCTCGCCCCCGCCTGACCTATGTCTGCACCAGCTTGCCCGGGCGAGTGGTGATTGGGGTGGCGATCGCCCTGATGGCCATCTGCATGATGCTACCCATTCCCCTGACCAACACCCTGCCTGCCATTGGTATTTTTGTCACGGGCTTTGGGCTGCTCGATGACGATGGCGCTATTAGTCTGGGCGGTCTGGGGTTATGTGTCTGTGGCGGCATTTTGACCCTGCTGATTCTGGTGTTTGGCTATGAGGCCGTTAAAACGGGGCTGAGCCTGCTGCGGGGTGGTGGCTTATAGGTTGTGATTGCGACCAGGCTACGATCCCCCGGTAGGGCAACGACGCTAGAGGGATAACTTGTCGTTCGTGAAGCGTTCCCCGTCAAGCTTTGGTATACAGTAGCAACGACAATGTCTTGTCCCTAAGGGAAGATAAGGTCTGTCGTTATCCCTGGTGAGCTCATGTTTGACGCCCTATTCACCCCCAACCCGATCACTGAGTTGCATGTGGATCCGCTGCGCCCCCTCAAGGGAGTGATTATTGGGGCGGGGCAGGTGGGTTTGGCCTGTGCCTACGCCATGCTAATTCAGAACGTGCTGGATGAAATGGTGCTAGTGGACATCAACCAGGAACGACTGATTGGGGAAGTGATGGATCTGGAACAGGGGATGTCTTTTGTGCAGCCCACTACGATTAAGGCGGGCACCCTGGCCGATGCCGCTGGGGCCGACATTGTTATCCTGACGGCTGGGGCCTCCCAAAAGCAGGGGGAAACCCGCCTGGATCTGGTGCAAAAAAATGTGGAAATTCTGAAGTCCCTGATTCCTGACATCGTTAGCCATTGCCCGGAGGCCATTTTGCTGATTGTATCGAACCCGGTGGATGTGCTCACCTATGCGGCTTGGAAACTATCGGGACTGCCCAAAGCCCGGGTGTTGGGGTCGGGTACTGTGCTGGATAGTGGCCGGTTTCGGTTTTTGCTGGGCCGTCACTTGGGCATTGACCCCCGCAGTTTGCATGCCTACATCATTGGTGAGCATGGGGATAGCGAGGTACCCTTTTGGAGCGAGGCCAATGTGGCGGGGACGCCCCTCTACTACGACGGCATGCCCGCCAACGAACGGAGCATTTTGGATGATATTTTCCAGCAGACGAAGCATGCCGCCTACGAAATCATTAGCCGCAAGGGATATACCAACTATGCCGTTGGCCTAGCGGTGGCCCAGATTGTGCAGGCCATCATTCGCGACCAAAATCGGGTCTTTAGTGTCAGCTGTATCTTAGATGAGATTTGTGGGATCCAGGATGTCAGCCTGAGTATTCCAGCGGTGGTCGGTAGAACTGGGGTGAACCGACTGTTGAAACTTTCCCTCAGCGACCTGGAAACCGATCAGCTCCAAACTTCGGCCCAAACCCTGCGTGATGTGATTGACCAAATTCGGTTTTAGAAGTCCTGTCCCATGTCCTTGCTGCTTGCTTTTTTCATCGCCCTGCTGCCGATTGTGACCGTATTTTTGCTGTTGGTGGTAGGCCGTCGCCCCGCCAGTCAAGCGATGCCAGGTGCCTTGGCGGTAACGATCGCGATCGCGGTCTTGATCTGGCAGGTTCCTATCCCTTACATCGCCGCCTCCCTGGTGCAGGGGGTGGTGATTGCCGCCGAAATTTTGTTCATTGTGTTTGGGGCGATTTTGCTGCTGAATGTGCTGCAGGGGTCAGGGGCGATCGCCGTGATTCGCCAGAGCCTCTTGGGCCTGTCCCCCGATCGCCGGGTGCAGATGATCATCATTGCCTGGCTGTTTGGCAGCTTTATTGAAGGGGCATCTGGGTTTGGGACCCCAGCCGTCATTTGTGTGCCCCTCCTGGTGGTGGTGGGTTTTCCGGCTCTGGCGGCGGTGATTGCGGCTCTGATTATCCAAAGCACCCCCTCCACCTATGGGGCCGTGGGTACGCCGCTGCTGTTTGGCATGGACACGGGTCTGGCCGGTGCCCCCGACGTGGAGGCGACCCTAGCGGCCCAAGGCCTGGATAACCTCACCTATATTGCCCGAGTGGGGGGACAAGCGGGCCTGATCCACGCCATCATTGGCAGCCTGATTCCGTTGATTTTAGTGATCACCATCACCCGCCTGTTTGGCTCTGGGCCATCCCAGCGGGACGGCTGGACTCTCTGGCCCTTTTGCCTGGTGGCCGGCTTAGCGTTTACGGTGCCCTATAGCCTCACAGCGGTGCTGTTAGGACCCGAGTTCCCAGCCATGATTGGTGGCTTGGTGGGGTTGGGCATCATTGTTGTGGTAGTGCGCCGGGGGTGGCTACAGCCTCAGCAACCCTGGGATTTTCCTGCCCCTGACACCTGGCCTGACCTCTGGTCCGGTAGTGTCACCCCTCACCTAGACCCTCCCCTCAAGCCGATGACGGTGTTGACCGCCTGGTTGCCCTATGTGCTGTTGGGCTTGTTGCTGGTGCTATCGCGGCTGGAGGCCTTGCCCCTGAGGGGCTGGCTACAGTCGCTGCGGCTAGGATGGGCAAATATTTTTGGCACCACGATTACGGTCACTTCTACTCCCCTTTACCTACCTGCCACGATGTTTTTGGTGGTGGTCACGGTGACCTATTTCTTACACCACATGAAGCCCCAAGACATTCAAATGGCCATGGGGCGTGCCGTTCCCATCTTGCAAAAAACCGCTCTGGCCTTGGGGGCAGCGGTACTGATGGCCCGGGTGTTTATCAACTCGGATGTGAATGGGGTAGGGCTGTCTAGTATGCCCCTCACCCTAGCTGCCGGGATGTCGGCGATCGCGGGGCAAACCTGGCCCCTATTTGCGGCGATCGTGGGGATGGTGGGATCGTTTGTGGCGGGCAGTGTCACCGTTAGCAACATGATGTTTTCCCTGTTTCAGTTTGGGGTAGCTGATGCCACTGGTAAGAGTCCCGAAACCATTTTGGCACTGCAAACCGTAGGGGCTTCGGCGGGTAATGTGTTTTGCGTATCAAATATCGTAGCGGCGGCGGCTACGGTGGGGTTACTGGGGCGCGAGGGTATCATCATCCGCCAACTGCTGCCCGTGGTGGTGTACTACCTGGTAATGGCAGGGCTGTTGGGCCTCTTGGTGGCTTAGATGTCCCTTAAGTCCCCACTGATCTACGCTCCTCGGTTGCCGCTGGCAACAGCAAGGCCCGATGGGTACGGGGGGTAACACCATAGGCCACCTGCCTTCTAAACCGGATGATTTTCCCTTGCTGTTCTAGTCGCGACAGTAGGCGAGTCACCGTCACCCGGCTACTGCCCAGGGTTTCGGCAAGTTGGTGGTGGGTGAGGATGGCGTCTAGAAGTAACCCTTGAGGGGTGGATTGACCAAACCGCTGGGCCAGCCAATGCAGCAGTGCCAGTAGCCGGTCTGTCATTTGGGGATTGTGCAAAATGTGAAACAGTTCTTGGCTGCGCCACAGATGATTTAGGAGTAACTCTTGCCAGTAGCGGCTTTGGCTGCCCAGGGGCACTTCGGCCACCGCCACCGGCGTCAGACATTCCACTTGGTAGGGGGTCATGGGGCTGAGGGGGAGACCGACAATATCTCCCTGGCCCCAAATCCCTAAAATAGTTAGGTAGCCGCGATCGCTCCAGGTGAAGGTGCGGACAATACCCTGTTCGATCAGCCAGACGCGATCGCGGCTGAGGGGTAGATGGGTCTTGGGGGTAAACGTTTGCAGAATAGACAGTTGGGGACGATACATGGTGAGTAGGAGAGGGATGGAATAACGTCGCGAAGGTAATTGATAACCTGGGCACCAGAGGCTTACCCTAGATAGGGGGAGTAGACGGCAGCCCACTAGGCTCAGCCTGTTCGTAGTCTTGGCAGGTGATGGCCACCTCTGAACCAGCGTCTATGGGATGCACCGGGCATTTTAGGTAGGGGCTGCCGGTGTAAAACCGACAGCGGTAGCAAGGAATTTGATGCAGCCGCCTCAGCCGTCTGATACCGTCATCTAGGGCGAACAGCATGGCTAGGGTAAAGGCCAGCACTGTGACCCAAATGGCCGCAGGCACTAACACCGCAAGCACTGTCTCAGAAGTAGACATAGGCAGTGAATCCAATTGGTTATGACGGGGTCAGACCAGAAGTACTTGGTAAACCTAAATTAGCAAGCCTGTTCT
>SLIY01000376.1 GCA_007135385.1 Leptolyngbyaceae cyanobacterium CSSed165cm_216 | reverse complement strand
CCCATCAGCATTTTTAAACCCGCTGAATAGGTCTGGAGTTTTGCCGGAAGAGTTGCTCACAACGGATACCTCGCTTGGCTAGCAGTAACAATGCGATCGCCTGGGCTAAACAGATTTGTGACTACCTCTAGTCTTCCCTCGAATGGGTAGAACATCACACACATCCAATTCACTCGTAGGTGTTTCTTTAACCCATGTGCTTAAGGTAACAGGGAAAACGCCGGATCTGATTCCGTAGAACCGAACTGGGGTTGGAGGGGTTATGCCCAATGACGGTTTTTATCGGGACGATCACCCGGCAGAATTAGCTATGGGTAAGTCTGCCACACTACGTTAATAATAGTGTTACCCAGGTAGTTCACGTTATAGCCCCCATGACACTTTCTCCTCCGGCTGTCCAGCCGGCTGCTGCCAAGCTTTGTGCCCAGTACCAAGCCGTGCGTGGTCTCAGCGAGACCCTCTGCCAGCCCCTAGCGATCGAAGATTATGGCATTCAGGCCATGGCCGATGTCAGTCCGCCCAAGTGGCACTTGGCCCATACCACCTGGTTTTTTGAAACCTTTTTGCTGCTGCCTTATCTCCCCGCCTATCAGGCGTTTCATCCCACCTATAACTATTTGTTCAATTCCTATTACGAGGCTGTGGGGGAACGACATCCACGCCCTCAGCGGGGCCTACTGTCGCGGCCTACGGTGGCTCAGGTTTACCAGTATCGTGCCCATGTAGATCAGGCGATGGGCGCATTGCTCCGGCAGCAGGGTGATCAGTCCCCAGTGGCTGCGTTAACCACCCTGGGGCTGCACCACGAGCAACAGCACCAAGAGTTGTTATTGACCGATTTGAAATATAACCTGGCTCAAAATCCCCTGCGCCCTGCCTACCGTCCGGATTTACCCCAGGCTATGGCTAACCCTGGCCCCCTCAAGTTTGTGGAATTTGCTGGTGGGCTATACACCATCGGTCACCAGGGGGAGGGATTGGCGGCCGATGAGTTTACTTTCGATAACGAAGGTCCAGCCCATCAGGTGTATCTACAGGACTTTGCCCTGGCCAACCGATTAGTGACCAATGGCGAATATTTAGCGTTTATGGAGGCGGGAGGCTACCAAACTCCCAAGTATTGGCTGTCGGAAGGCTGGGCAACCATACAAGACCAGGGGTGGCAAGCCCCCCTTTACTGGGAACAGCAGGATGGTCAATGGTGGACCATGACTTTGGCCGGTTTGCAGCCCCTAGGGCTTGATCAACCTGTGACCCATCTCAGTTACTTTGAGGCTGATGCCTTTGCCCAGTGGTGCGGGTATCGCTTGCCGACGGAAGCGGAGTGGGAAGTGGCCACCCACGGGGTACCCCCTCAGGGGAACTTACTGGCGGCTGACTACTTGCATCCCCAGCCCGCCACTGGGGTTGAACCCCTAGAGCAACTCTATGGCGACACTTGGGAATGGACCCAAAGTGCCTATTTGCCCTATCCGGGATTTCGCCCTGCGGCCGGGGCCGTGGGAGAATACAATGGCAAGTTTATGTGTAACCAAATGGTGCTGCGGGGGGGATCCTGTGTCACCCCACCGGGGCACATTCGTCCCACCTACCGTAATTTCTTTCCGCCCAGTGCCCGCTGGCAATTCAGCGGTATTCGCCTGGCGGCCTGACCTGGTGCCCAGGTAGAGATAGGGGAGCTAGTGAGATTTCTATTCCTTGGCCGCTGCCGCTGCTGATGAGCCGCTAATTCAGTTCTGATTCTATGCCGTTACTTCTGTACTCTTATGCCCGCAAGTTCTAGTTTTCAGACCCAGCGTTTTCCCGTCAAGCTATATGATTTTCATCCCCCCATTGACGATTTTCGCAGTGCCGTCATGGCAGGGTTAAGCCTACCTCAAAAGGCGATTTCTCCTAAGTTTCTCTACGACAAGCGTGGGTCTGAATTGTTTGATGCCATCTGTGGCTTACCGGAGTATTACCTGACCCGCAGCGAAATGGCCATTTTACACACCCATGCCCAAGCGATCGCTGCTAGTTTGGGCAACCGCACCCTGGTGGAACTGGGTAGCGGCAGCAGTCAAAAGGTGCGGATTTTACTACAAGCAGCTCCCCAAATTACCACCTACGTGGGGGTCGATATCTCCCGCCAGCACCTGCAGGAAGCTTGTCAGGCCCTAACTCAGGATTTTGACAGGCTAGGGGCGATCGCCATTTGCGCCGACTACACCCAACCCTTACCCATCGACAGCATTCCAGAACTCCGGGACCATGCCACCGTCGGGTTTTTCCCTGGGTCATCCATTGGCAACCTAGAACCGGCTGAAGCTGCTGCCTTTCTGAAAACCATGGCGGTACTGGGGGATTTGGTGATTGGTGTTGACCTGAAAAAATCTGCCCAGGTGCTAGAGCCGGCCTATGACGACGCCCAAGGGGTATCTGCGGCCTTTGCCCTTAACCTGCTGGTACGCATTAACCGGGAACTGGGCGCTGACTTTAACCTCGACCAGTTTACCTACCGAGCCGATTACAACCCTGATGCTGGCAGGATTGAAATGGCGATCGTCAGCCTGAGTGATCAAACTGTTCACCTAGGGGATACCCCCATTCACTTTCAAGCCGGAGAACCCCTCCGCACAGAGCACTCCTACAAATACACCATCGACGAATTTCAACTACTGGCCATAGAAGCGGGATTCAAGCCTGTCCAAGTATGGACTGACCCCGACCAGTTGTTTAGCCTCCACCATTTGCAGCAGATTTAAGCCGTGTTGGCAGCCCCAGCCCCCCATATCTGATACCCGTTACCCAATATATGAGAGGCTAGAAACCACTGTTAAATGGACATGTGCCCCCATGCAGGTTGCTTGGCAAGACGTAAAACCCTACGACGACATCATTTACCAAAAGGCTGATGGCATCGCCAAAATCACCATCAATCGGCCCCATAAACGCAATGCCTTTCGTCCAAAAACAGTGACAGAGCTCTACGACGCTTTTGCCAATGCCCGCGAGGATAGCCGTATTGGCGTCGTGTTACTGACTGGGGCTGGCCCTCACACCGACGGCAAATACGCCTTTTGTGCTGGGGGCGACCAAAGTGTGCGCGGCCAGGGGGGGTATGTCGATGATGCCGGCATTCCGCGACTGAATGTGCTGGATTTGCAGCGGCTGATTCGCTCGATGCCAAAAGTGGTGATTGCTCTGGTGGCAGGCTATGCCATTGGCGGCGGCCATGTGCTGCATGTGGTCTGCGACCTGACCATTGCCGCTGACAATGCCATTTTTGGCCAAACTGGTCCCAAAGTCGGCAGCTTTGACGGTGGGTTTGGAGCCAGTTATCTGGCTCGCCTGGTCGGGCAGAAGAAAGCTCGCGAAATTTGGTACCTGTGCCGCCAGTACAGCGCCCAAGCAGCCCTAGATATGGGCTTAGTCAACTGCGTAGTCCCTGTCGATCAATTGGAAGCGACAGGGGTGCAATGGGCCCAGGAAATTTTGCAAAAAAGCCCCATTGCCATTCGCTGCCTCAAGGCCGCCTTTAACGCCGACTGCGATGGTCAAGCTGGGCTCCAAGAGTTGGCCGGCAATGCCACATTGCTTTATTACATGACCGAAGAAGGGGCTGAGGGTAAACAGGCGTTCTTGGAAAAACGCCCACCTGATTTTCGTCAATACCCCTGGCTGCCCTAGGATGACAAGGCAAAAGGCAAAAGACAGTTGTGGGGGGGGGCACTGCCAGTTTGAACTTAGTACATACCGGGTACATACCGGCGTTCTAGCGCTGCTGCTCCCAAAAGTTAAGTTGCTGTCGAATGCCATCCCGCTCTTCTAGACTGGCATAGCGCAGCTGATGGCGCAGCTCTTTGATCACTTGGCGACGGCGGGTGCCGGAAATTTGGCGCTCCATATAGCTTCCTCGAAAACTGTAGCGACAACTACAGTTTATCAGGCCGCTGAAGGCGAACTAGCCTCGATTACAAATCTTTGAGTGGACGGATGACTTTTCGATCCTGATTTAGATCACAGTAAGCAAATCATAGGTTAAGTTTATGCGTGTGGTTAGTTCCAAATATTCATGGGTTCTAAGCGTTTTCTGACCGGCATTGGTCTTGGTTTAATTCTCAGCCTTTGTCTGGCCTGCACCCACCAGGTCTTGATCGCCGGGTCTCTGCCTACGCCTCAAGGGCCTGAACTTGAGGCGGTTGCGGGTACCCCGTCTGACATAGGGTCTGTTGGGGAAAAGGCTGGGGCCGGTGATACTGTGGCTGAATTGCCCGCCGCCACCCAAGCTATTTTGGCAACAGCGGGGCCGCACGGGGTGGTTAATCCACCTCGCAAAGATGTGCGCCTGGCGATCATCAGCGACTTAAACAGTGCCTATGGTTCCACCCACTACGAACCAGAGGTCAGCAAAGGGCTTAACCTGTTGCCCTACTGGCAGCCTGATTTAGTGATTTGCGGCGGTGATATGGTGGCTGGGCAAAAAACCAGCCTACCCGCTGACCAAATTAGGGCCATGTGGGCCGCGTTTGATCGGGACGTGGCGGCCCCCATCAGGCAGCAGCGGCTGCCTTTCGGGTTTACCATGGGCAACCACGACGGCTCTGCCGCTAGGGGGGCGAACGGCCAGTTTACCTTTCAGCTCGATCGCGATCTGGCTACCGCTTACTGGAATCATCCCAACCACGACCCAGGGCTAGCCTTTGTCGATCGCTACGACTTCCCCTTTTACTACACCTTTGAGTATGACGATATTTTCTTCATGGTGTGGGATGGTTCCTCCCATCGGATTCCAGAGGATAAGCTGGCCTGGGTGGAGCGGACGTTAGCTAGCGATCGCGCCCAACAGGCCAAAGCTCGCATGCTGATCAGTCATTTACCCCTCTACGGCATTGCCATTGGGCGCGACAAACCAGGGGAAGTTATGGCTAATGCCGACCAGCTCCGGGCCATGCTAGAGCGCTACAACGTTCACACCTACATCAGTGGCCACCAGCATGCCTACTATCCAGGTCATCGGGGGAACCTGCAACTGTTACACACCGGTATTTTAGGGGCTGGTCCTAGGGCACTGATTGCGGGCGATCGCGCCCCCTGGAAAGGTCTGACTATCGTCGACATCGATTTTGCCGATCCTAACCTCACGACCTATACCACCTACAACATTCAAACCCTGGAAACTGTAGGCTACGACGCGCTCCCCCGCTCTCTGAGAGGGCATAATGGCACCGTCTTCCGGCGAGATGTGTCTGAGCCGACGGGGCAGGAACAGCCTTTATGCTCTCGGGCGGCGGGCAATGGCGTTTGCACCGATGCGATCAGGGCAATTGGCCCTAAGATTTATGCCGCCTAGTGCTCAGTCAATCTGATCATGCCAGGACCTGTGACCTGGGTTTAAGGTCTACGGCTAGCCGTAGACCTTAAACCGTGAACCGTAAACCCTTTCAGCCGATCACCGTTAACTTGATAGCCCACTAGGTGGCAGGACCGGTTTTGTGGTAGCCTGTACGGTGTAGATGGGCAAAATTGCCCTCTATTTTGCTGTCTGCACAGATTTGCCTAGGATTATGGGAGGTGGCTCAAAAAATCCTGGGGCGACATCTAAAGCTTTTTGGCAGGCCAAACAGGCCTGAACGTTACGGTTGTTGTAATTCTTTATGGCTGACATTATCAGAGGAGAAAGAAGCGATTCAGTATGACTCAAGTCGTAGTAGGTGAAAACGAAGGCATTGAATCAGCCCTGCGGCGCTTTAAGCGCCAGGTATCTAAGGCAGGCATTTTCTCAGAAGTGAAGCGTCGTCGCCACTTCGAGACGCCTCAAGAAAAGCGCAAGCGCAAAGCCGTAGCTCGCCGTAAGAAGCGCTATCGTTAAGAGCCTGGCTAACTGAGAGTGGTCCAGCTAAAGTGGTCCAGCTAAATCCCTATCCCAGTTTTTTGGGTAGCAGGTCAGAAACACTGAGTCTAATAGCTTGGGCCAGGGCACTGATTGAGATGTAATACGTTGAGTGCTTAATGGCACACACATCAGGCAGAGGCGTGACTACTAACGTCTCTGCTTTGTTTTTGGGTGCATCCCACTTTTGCAAGCGTCTATTTCATCATTCCGGCCGCGGCCGGAATGACCGGTCAGTCAGCCATTATCATGATCACCTGACAAATTCGGGATACACTCATTTTGTTATTGATAGACACTTAGACAAGTTCTTGCAGCATCTCTAATCGTCAGTAGTCTGATGCCCTAGCACCAAGTGTCGCAGGCATATGCTCTTCTGGAAATGTCCCCAATTGCCCCCCTCTAGGAGTCATGGTGCATGCCTAAGTTCAGACTTGACGACCAATCTCCACCGTGGAAAACCCGCAGGGTAACAATGCGGTAATCGATCTGGGCGACATCACCCATAGGCAGGCCAGTGCCACTATTCACAGCGTAGGCAGGAAAGCTAGAGGCCGCCAAACTCAGCCGCAACCTATCCCCTGGGGGAAGGGTGAAACTGGTGGGGTGCAGGGGCAGTCTCAGGGGTTGATCACCCAGGCTATCGGCCTGCTCGAACCGCCCATAGCCTTGGGTCAAGCTAATCACCCGACCAGCGGCAGCCACCTGAGACAGCACCGCACTGAGGTCGAAGCTGGGGGCATCGGCTTGGGCATACAGCCGTAGCACTGGGGTACCAATCACAGTCCAGGGCTGAGAAAGCGGCTCGGTGGTGTAAGTGAGCACGTCGCTGCGGCCATCGATGGCGGCTCGGTCAACGGGGCCAGGGGGTAGGCCGCTATGGCCCCCCACCGCAGGCACCGGACGGCAGGGGTCGTGGACGATGATATCTTGGCTGGCTTCAGGGCTGGAGGTAACAATTAAGCAGCCATCATCCTGGCGCATCCCCGCTAGGCCGGTACTGCTTAGGAAAAGGGTTGTTATAGGCGCTTCAGGCCAGCGCTCAAAACCTTGCCACTGGTTGTCTCCGATCACAAACAGGCGCACTGGCGACTCGGCCAGTAGCCCCGTGTCTTGCCTCTTCAGAAACTGATCAAACCAGCGAATTTGTAGCCGATCAATCGGGCTCTCGGCCGCTGGGCCAAAGTCCAACGCCCCCAGTCGCCGACCCCAGGGAATATGGCCCCAGGGACCAATCCATAGATGCTGGGGGGCAGTGGTTTGGCGGACCATCTGCTGGTACAGGCGCAGGTCTCCCCGTAGATAGGGATCAAACCAGCCGCCGATATGCAGCATGGGCAAATTTACGGTGGTCAGATCGGGAGTCCGCGATCGCCAGTAGGCATCCGTCGGGGGGTACTCCAACCAGTCATGAAAAAAGGAGTCGGGGGCCAGGTCTTTCATCACCTGGGGCCGGGTAGGGATCGCCCCGGTCAAGGGTAAGTTGTGGCCAGCGTTGTACAGAGCTTGATAGGCCAAACGGTCTCCCTGGCGGCGGGCGGTTTCTGCCGCCAGTTGAAACGCCCAGCCCAGGCCCGCTTGCAACAGTAGCGCCCCATTTTCGTAGGCCCAATCGTGGTAGAGGTCATAGCCCACCATAGCTGGAGCCAAGGTTTTGAGGGGGGCTGGGCGCTTGGCCGCCGCAAATAACTGGGTCATCCCCTGGTAGGAAAAGCCGTACATGCCCACCTGGCCGTTGCTCTGGGGCAGGTCAGCGGCCCACAGAACCGTGGCATAGCCGTCCTCGGCCTCGTGGCGAAACAGGTCAAACTCCCCGCCGGACGTACCCCGGCCCCGCACGTCCTGAATCACGACGATGTACCCGTGACTGGCGTACCAGATGGGGTGGGCATAGACCACAGTGGAGGCGATCGCCCGCCCATAAGGCTGCCGCATTAGCAATACCGGAAAGGAGCCATCCCCATCGGGATAGTAAACGTCGGCATCTAGGGCGATCGCCCCCTGCTCCTGGTCTGCCAAGGTCAGGGAGATCTTCCGTTTGGGCAACACACGGTAAGTGTTCATGTAGCCCCTCCCCTAGGCCAGTGCGTCAGCCTCTTGCGGCTCATCATTCCACGGTCTTCAACGCCACCACAATGCAAGCCCCATTCAGCATCCATTTTGAGAGCCTGAAGAGCGGTAGCACATGCCAAGCTAGAGCAACATACTTTAGTGGCTACCACAAAATAAGAGAGCCAATGTCATATCTTAAATAAAACGTTACACTAGTTATCATGATGTTACCGTAGCCAAGGAAAGACCACATATGGATATTCGTAACCAACTCCCTCTAGAACAGCAGTTTGAGCTTCAGGTGTTTGAAACTCAGGTTCAAAACCTCTCCCAAGCCGATGCTCAGGCTCTCCTTGTTCAACTGCGAGAGGCCATGCTATATCAGGCCACCACTTTCCGTGAGATTCTGAAAGAGTCCTGGGGCATTGGCAAAGATGTTGATGTTGCTTTGGCCGCTCCCACAGAAGAGTAGTTTGTTCAGGTTTAACCCATGATTAGATATGATCAGTCGATCACCATCACGCCCCTCCAAGAGCTTTAGCCATTCTCAGTTGAGTCTGTACTGGGCTAGCTTAATCGGATTAATGTGGCTTATCAGTTTAGTGGGCACCTTTACGCTCTTTGGTGCCCAAACTCCTTGGGTTTATTGGCTCTGGGCAGTTCTGGTCAGGACATTTTTACATACCGGTTTATTCATCGTTACCCATGAAGCTATTCATAGAAATATTTCTGATTTTCGTGGGCTTAACGATGTATTTGGTTATGTGACCTCATGGTTGTACGCCCTATTACCCTATCAGCTACTGGCTCAAAACCATCGACTCCATCATCGCTTTCCCGCTACCGAACAAGATCCTGACTTCCATGATCCGGACATGGGGAGTTTCTGGTCCTGGTACATTCAATTCATGAAAACCTACCAGACGGGCGGGCAAGTTTGGGTATCGCTGATTGGCATTAGTTTGATTTTCTATATCTTTACCATTTGCCACATTCCGGTGGTTAATTTGATTCTTTTTTGGATTATTCCCATGGTGCTTAGCTCGTTACAGCTGTTCACCTTCGGCATCTTTCTTCCCCACCGGCAACGAGATAATACATCTGAATGTGGTCACCGCATTAAAAGCATCCATTTGTCAGTTTTCTGGTCATTTATCACCTGCTATCATTTTGGGTATCATCGAGAGCATCATTTAAATCCTCATTTGCCCTGGTACCAATTACCTCAAGTTTATAAAAACGGCAAAGTATAAAAACAAAAGTGTTAGATGGTCACTGGGTCCGTCTATAACGGATTTCACTTGGGTGAAGTACGTCATGGAGGTCTCCCCTGCCCCCCTTAATAAGAAGGGTGCAAGCGCATAACATAACTTAGACAGCTAACAAGCTGGGGGGGGCAGAACTCAGTCTAGGCTTACCTCGCTCAATCAGGAATCGCTACACACCGAAGCAATGGAGCTTTAACCCGGGGATGAGTTTCAGATCAAGCTGGTTTAGCTTCTTTCGCGAAAGCCCCGCACCCTAGCCTTTAGGCTGGGTGACGGGATGAAAGCGAGGCGGTTGCGAGTCCCCATCGAAGATATGCTGAGCGACCGCGTGGCGACGGAGATGGGATACGAGCAGCCGCCAATCTGATAAAATTGGATTACGTGCCGCCACAATAGAGACGGCATTTCTATGGCATTCCCAGCCAAGCGACAGTGTAGACACCCACAGCCGGAACACGATTACTGGAAAGCGCAGAATAGGGAGTTTCAAAGGCAAGCCTCCTTCATGGAGAAAACTATCAACAGTGGGGCTGGGCGTCTCCCTCACTATAAAAAGCTCGAACCCGGTATCCAGTGGTAGAACACGTCCGGTGGGAGAAGCCCACATCGTATGCTTGCATCGGTGTCGGGAGTACGTCATGTGAAGATGACTCGGAGAAGATGACTCGGAAGAGTAGAGTGAAGGGTATTGAGAACTGTCATCACCCATCCGCCCTTCTAGTAGTCGCCAACTCACCAGCCATGAAAGTCCTGTTAATTGATGACGATCCCTTGGTAGGAGCAGCCATTGCGACGACGATGAAGGCTCATCATCATGTAGTCGATCAGGTCGAAGATGGCCAGGCCGGGCTCGATATGGTGAAAATGTGGAGCTATGACCTGATTCTGCTGGATGTCGGACTGCCTAAGCTGAATGGGGTGGAGGTGTGCCGGCGGATGCGACACCAGGGCTGCACCTTCCCCATCCTCATGCTCACGGCCCACGACACCAGTGCCGAAATCGTGCGCGGTCTCGATGCCGGGGCCGACGACTACCTGGTCAAACCCTGGGATGAAGACCAACTGCTGGCCCGCATTCGAGCCCTGACTCGGCGGGGGGGCACGGTCGAGCCCTCCCAGGTATTGACCTGGGGCGATCTGTGTCTGGACCCCCGTTCTGCCAGAGTCACCTATGGCGATCAGCTTTTATCTCTGGCCCCCAAGGAATATGCCCTGCTGGAGCTATTTCTGCGCAATCCTCAACGGGTCTTCAGTCGGGACATGATCATTGACCGCCTATGGAGCATCGACAACCCACCGTCCCATAAAGCCGTTACCAACCTGGTTAAAGATCTGCGGCAGCGGGTAAGAGCAGGGGGGATGACCGTGGACCTGCTGGAAACGCTTTACGGTATGGGCTATCGGCTAAATTCTACCCCCGAATCGGAGCCCGCTCTACCCCTGGACCTCCCCCAAGATCCGCAAAAACGAGACCAGTGGATCCAGGGAAAAGCTCAACTTACGGCCCGCTTTCAAGCCTCGCTCCAGGAGCGACTGACGACCCTAGACCAGGCGATCCAAACCCTACAAACGGATCCAAACCATCCAGATTTGCGCCACCAGGCCCAAGCCCAGGCCCATCGTTGCATTGGATCGCTGGGTGCCTTTGGCTATCAACAGGGTGCCGCCCTGGCCCGCGAGATGGAACTCCTCCTGGCCCAAGCGACACCCCTCAGCCTCCAAGATCTCACCCGACTCTGCCAACAGTTCACTGCCCTTAAAGAAACTCTCACCCCATCTCCCCACTGCGCCATCCCCCCGTCTGCTCACCGTGCCATCCCCCCATCTCCCCTGCCTAGTATCCTCGTTCTAGACACCGATCCCAACTTGATCGACGCGCTCCAGGCTGCATCCAGCGCCCTGCCCCAACCCGCCTATGCCCTGAAGCTATTCTCTGTGCTGGATTGGGACTCCCTACCTCAGTTGGCCGACATCACCCCGCCCCATTTCATTTTGCTGAACCTCAACTTTGTTAAGGTTCCCCAGGGCATGGATCGCTGGGAGGGATTGAGGCAGCAGTACCCCGACGCTCAGGTGCTGGTGCTGGCGGATCAAGATGAACTGGCGGATCGGATGCTGGCCAGTCAGGTGGGGTGCGATCGCTATATTGTCAAATCCCTAGGGCTAGCTGAAATTTCCCGCACCCTGATCCAATGTCTGGTAACGGAACCGCCGCTCCGGGTGATGGCGATGGATGACGATCACATTGCCCTGACCAACCTGGTTAACCTGCTGCAACCCTGGGGGCTCCAGGTGACAACCGTGGCCGACCCGCAGCAATTTTGGGAATGCCTAACCGCCATTAACCCCGACCTGCTGCTGCTCGACATTGAGATGCCCAACGTTAGCGGCATCGACCTGTGCCAAGTGGTAAGACAGGATTGCCAGTACGGGGATCTGCCCATTCTGGTGATTACCGCCCATCGTGATCCGCAGTTCCTAGAGCAGGTGTTTGCCGCCGGGGCCGATGACGTCATCCACAAACCGGTTTTGGGGGCAGAACTGGTGACCCGCGTTTTGAGTCGATTAGAGCGGGTGCGCCTGCGGCAGCAGCTTAACCAACTCCAGCGCCAGCAGACCAGGCACTGGCAGCAGCAGGCCAGCATCGACCCCCTCACCCAGGTGGCCAACCGCTACGCCCTAGAAACCTTTTTGCAGCAGGCCTGGCAGCAGGCCGAGCAAACCCAGCAACCTCTGGCGATCATTTTTTGCGATATTGACCAGTTTAAGCGCTATAACGACCACTACGGCCACCCGCTGGGGGACTGCTGCCTGGAGCAAATTGCCCGGCTGCTGTCTAGCTGTATTCGGGTGCGCAAAGATCAGGTCGCCCGCTACGGCGGGGAAGAATTTATTATTACCATGCCCGATACCGACCTAGTCAAAGCGACCCAGGTGGCGGATCGCATTCACCAGGCACTGGCAGCCCTGAACCTGCCCCATGCCGCCTCTACCCACACTTCTGTCACCCTCAGCATGGGGATTGCTGCCACTGTGCCGGGGCCACAACAATCGTTCTCTACCCTGCTCCAGATTGCCGACCAAAGGCTTTATGCCGCTAAGGCCAAAGGGGGCAATACCTATTGTCTTAGCTCCTATCCCTAACCCGTGATATTGTTTCTACGGTTCGTTCCTCTATGGCCCTTGCCCTACCCAAACCCCTGCGCCATATCCTGACCCACATTCCCCTGCGCTGGGTACTGGTGGTTCCCTTCGTGCTGCAAACCCTGGGAGCGGTAGGCCTGGTGGGTTATCTGTCCTACCGTAGTGGTCAGCGGTCGGTAGCTAACCTGGTCGATCAGCTGATGACCCAGACCGGTCGCCGCATCAGTAACCGCTTAGATGCTTACCTGAGAACCCCTCAAGATGTGGTGCGGCTGAACCAGTTGGAAATGGAACAGGGTATGCTGGAGCCTGAAAGCTTCCCTGGCATCGAACAGCAGAACTTCAATCACGTCCGGGCCTTCGAGGATTTAATTTCGATTGGCTGGGCCAATGCCCAGGGCAGGACTACCGGCATCGGGCGCGACAACACTGGTGCGCTGGCTACTGCCGGTGCTTTAGTCTTAGCTGATGAAACAACCCCAGGGGTGCGCCGTTTTTACGAACTTGACTCCCAGGGTAATCGCCTGCAGCTGCTGGCCAAAACCCCAGGTTACGATGCTCGCCAACGGCCCTGGTATCAGTTAGCGGTTGAGGCTGAAGGCCCCATCTGGACGCCGGTTTATCCCTTTGTCGGCCTGCCTATTGCCACCATTAACTTTTCTACTCCGGTCTACCGGAATGGCGAACTGCAGGGAGTCTTTACATCGGCTATCCTACTAGCGGAAATCGACCTCTTTCTGAGTGAACTCAACTTTTCTCCCTCAGGAAAAGCTTTCATTATCGATCGCTCAGGCCACTTAATTGCCACCTCCACCCAGGAACAGCCCTTCATCATGGCGGAGCAGGAGCAGGCGAGCACCCAAATCCAGGCCATCCACAGTGAAGATGTGCTGATCCGCTCCACTACCCGAGAGCTGTTGACCGTTTGGGACAATCTTCAAGCGATTCAAGCCCCTTACGCTTTACAGCTAAAAACCGACACTCGGAAAAACTTTGCCCAGGTGATGCCCTATCAGGATGAGTATGGCCTGGACTGGCTGCTGGTGGTGGCGGTGCCAGAAACCGATTTTATGGCTGACATCTATGCCAACAATGCTCGCACTGTGCTGCTGAGCCTGCTCACCTTCCTGGCCACCTCACTGCTGGGGTTCTGGACCGCTCGCCGGATTACCGCTCCCGTCCTGCGTTTGAACCAGGCTAGCCTCGCTCTGGCCGAGGGAAAATGGCAGCAGCCCCTATCCGAAACTAGCTCCATCGCCGAACTGCAAACCCTCACCATCTCCTTTAACCAAACCGCTAAGCAGCTTCACCGATTGCTGGAACGAGCCAAAGTTGCCCTCTACGAATCAGAAGACAAGTTTGCCAAGGTGTTTCGAGCTAGCCCCAACGTCATTAGCATCACCAGCTTTGACACCGGTGCTTACCTGGAGGTCAACGACCAGTTTCTAACGGTAACGGGGTTTTCCCGAGCGGAGGTCATCGGCAAAACTCCGCTGGAATTAGGGCTGTTACCCCAGCCTGAGAAGACGGTGGACATTGTGGAACGGCTGACATCTGGCCACCGACTGGAAAACTATGAGTTAGTCATCAAAACTAAGGCCGGTGAGATCAAAGTCGGCATGCTCTCCGTAGAACTGATTGAAATCGAAGGCCAAAGCTTTGCCCTGGGCGTCTTCAATGACTACAGCGAACGCAAGCAAGCCGAAACCGCCCTACAACAAAGCGAGGTCATGAACCGGGCCCTGGTGCGAGCCCTCCCCGATCTGCTGATTCGGATGCATCGGGATGGCACCTATCTGTCGGTTGACTACTCCGACACCGTCAAGCTGTTTAACGCCCCAGCCTTACGGCCGGGGGCGGACATTGCTGATGTGCTGCCCTCATCACTGGTGCAGCAGCGTATGGCCTATGTTGAACAGACCCTGATCACCGGTAAAGAACAGATTTACGAATACCAGATCTGGATCGACGGCATTGCCCACTATGAAGAAGCCCGCATCGTCCCCCTTGAAGCCGACGAAGTATTGGTGATTGTGCGAGATATTAGCGATCGCAAAACCATCGAAGAAGCCCTACGCCAGAGCGAAACCCGCTTTCGATTGGCCTTTGAAGATGCGGCGATCGGCATGACTCTAGTGTCTTTAGAGGGGAAGTTCGTCCAAGTCAACCGGGCCCTCTGCGACATCACCGGCTACAGCGAAGCCGAACTGCTACAGCTCAACTTTCAACAGATCACCCACCCCGACGACCTCAATGCCGATTTAGACAATATCCAGCAACTGCTGGTCAAACAGAGCCGTTTTTACCAGATGGAAAAGCGCTATATCCACAAGCGGGGCCATGTGATCTGGGCGATTCTCAGCGCTTCTTTGATTGACGACCAGAACGGCAGACCCCTCTACTTTGTTTCCCAAATCCAAGACATCAGCGATCGCCATTCCGCCGACCGAGTCAAGAACGAATTTATCTCCGTTGTCAGCCACGAACTGCGCACCCCCCTAACCGGCATTCGCGGCTCCCTGGGGCTGCTGCTCACCGGCAAATTTGACCAACAACCCGACAAATTTCACCACATTCTGCAACTGGCCCTGAAAAACAGCGAACGGCTGATTCAGCTGATCAACGACATCCTCGATCTGGAGCGACTGGAATCTGACAACGTCGAACTGGTGAAGGAAACCTACTCCCTACCCGAACTGTTGTACCAGGCCGTAGAGTCCGTCCAAATCCTGGCCAACCAACAGCGCATTATCCTCCAACTCGATGCCGCCGAAGTAACAGTTGAAGCCAACGGCGGAGCGATTATTCAGACCCTGACCAACCTGCTTAGCAATGCGATCAAATTCTCCCCCGCCGACAGCACCATTCAGGTCAACGCCGCCGTCATTCAGGGGAAATACCTCAATGCCGAACCCCACCCATCCACCCCCTGCCCCTACATTCTCTTCTCGGTAGCAGACCCAGGCCGAGGGATTCCGGCCGAAAAGCTAGACTCTATCTTCGAACGCTTTCAGCAGGTCGATGCCTCTGACACCCGCCAGAAAGGCGGCACTGGGCTGGGACTGGCGATTTGTAAAACCATCGTGCAGCAGCATGGCGGCGAAATTTGGGTCGAAAGCATCCTCGACCAAGGCAGCACCTTCTACTTCACCCTACCGGCTTGAGTACCTGTGACGGCATCAACGAGATTGTGATTATGCAGATTCAGCGGTTTGCGGTTTACCCTGCACCTTGCGCCGTTCACCTTGTACCCTGCACCGTCCATCTTTCTTCCTTTTTCAACCCCAAAACCCTCTAATGCCAAAACGGATCTTGATCATCGACGACGAACCCGACCTCAGCGAGATCGTCCAGTTTGCCCTGGACTGCTTTACCGACTGGCAAACCGATGTTGCCTGTACCGGTGCAGAGGGCCTCAAAAAAAATAACCCTGAACCATTCGATGCCATTCTGCTGGATGTTTCCATGCCGGATATGGATGGGTTGCAGGTGTTTGAACAGCTGCGATCGCAACCCACCACCCAATCAATCCCAGTGATTTTGCTCACCGCCAAAGTACAGCCCAACGATCGCCGCCGTTTTGCATCAATGGACATTGCAGGCATCATTACTAAACCCTTTGCGTCCGAGACCATCGCCGCCGAAATAGCCGATATCCTCGGCTGGGAAATTTAACCATGTACTCGGTTTGCCCACCCATCTAGCCACCCCTGCCCAGGAGGACCGTTAGGCCAAACTCAGGCTAATTTCAATCGAAAATCGTCATTGTGTGAGGTCATCTGTCCTCTTAACCATGGCGACGATGGAAGAAGCTGAAAAAGCGACCTTAGACGCGATCGTAGCCAGGCGAGATGCCGCAGTCGCCGTAGGCGCTACGATGGACCAAACTATACCTAAGTTAATCTACTTGGGGCGTGAGCTAGAGTAAGGTAGTAAGGCTATTTAACTGGAGACAATGAGGAATAAAGTCTTTTGAGCCTTTAAGGAGTCTTTGACCATGACATTTACGCTAGATTCAGCCCGCTCCATCTTTCCTGACACTCAAGTTGCTGATGCGGTTCCCCTAGTCGTACAAGCCTGTAACCAACTCAGCGCTGAAGACCAGCTTGCCTTACTTTGGTTTGCCTACACCGAAATGGGCATCACCATTACTCCGGCGGCCATGGATGTTGTCAACATGATGTTCGCAGACAATACCCTGACCCAAATTAAGCAGATGCCAGCCTTAGAGCAAACCCAGGTGATGTGCGACCTGGTCAACCGTGCCGATACTCCCATCTGCCGTACCTATGCCGCCTTCGGCACGAACGTCAAGCTGGGATTCTGGTATCAGCTCAGCGAATGGATGCAGCAGGGCATCGTGGCTCCCATTCCAGCGGGCTATGAACTATCGCCCCAGGCATCCGAGGCACTTGAGGCGCTCCGCCGCATTGATGGGGGGCAACAGCTCACTGTCCTACAGGATCTGGTTGTCAACATGGGGTATGCCTCAACGGGGGTAATGCCCACGGTTAAAGATCCAGTTATTCCCCCAAAAGAGTCTGCCCCTCGCGCTCACGTTAGTATCCGGGGTATCGACAATAAAACTGTCCTCAGCTATGTGGACAATATGAATGCCTTTGACTTTAAGGCTGCGGTGGCTTTATTTGCTGAAGACGGTGCTCTAAAACCCCCTTTCCAGGAACCAGTTGTGGGTCGCGACAACATTCTCACCTACATGCAAGACGAGTGCTATGGCCTTAAACTATTGCCGGAGCAGGGAATTTCTGAACCCGCAGACGGAGGCTTCACTCAAATTAAAGTGACGGGGAAAGTCCAAACACCCTGGTTTGGCAACCAGCTTGGCATCAACCTGGCGTGGCGGTTTTTGCTGAACCCTGAGGACAAGATTTTCTTTGTGGGAATTGACGTGCTGGCATCTGCTAAAGAGCTGTTGAATTTGGGCCTAGTCCGGTAAAAGGCCAATCAAGACATCATTCAACTCACCAGCCCCGAGCGGCTGGTTTTTTAATGCTCACGGGCTGCTGCCATAGTCCTGTTGACGCGATATTCTATACGAGAGAACACCACCTCTAAGGCAGGACGCTCATCAAGGGCTCAACCCAGGCTGACTTCATTGTCGCTCTAGCCTCCCTAGCAAGGGTGTCACGCCACCGACCTTGCCGCTTAGGTTCTGCAGATCTTGGACCATGATGACCGGCACATCTAACTTTACAATTGCTGGAGGGAAGATCAGAGTAAAACCAGGGGTTGAACAGGTGCTATGGAGTGATAGTCGAGACAGACGTTAGATTATGACCGATTTAAATCCACGCGATCGCTACACTTCCTTTGCTGGTATTGATTGTGAAGGCAACGCCAACAAAATCATGGATCGCCTACACCAGCTTATCCAAGCAGGCCGCCCCGAAGATCGCTTAGTCACTTACTTCACGGCCAAACTGGCCCAGCAAGAAACTCTGGGCCAAGATGCCCTGTTTTTCATTTGCAGCCAGATTAACGTCATCCAAGCCCTGTTTGACAATTGCCACGATCAAGAAGCCCTCGACTGGCTGGCCCAAATTGAAGATGAGTGTTGCTGAGGGCAGAAGGGCAGAGTATCAGGTGCTCTTGTCTAGCCCAGGTCGCTTACAGCATTAGTTCCTTGGGGCTGCGGCCCCTTTTTTTGCCTTACTCCAGGGCAGCGATCACACTCTAGGGCTGACATGCGATCGCTCCACCCCGTTAAGCAAGAACGATACAAAAAAGCGCCCCCCGCAGGGAGCGCTTTTTCTAAATCAATAACCTAGCCAAAACTAGCCGATGATTTCAGGAGCCTCAGCAGATGCCAGGTCCAGAGGGAAGTTGTGAGCATTACGCT
>SLIY01000031.1 GCA_007135385.1 Leptolyngbyaceae cyanobacterium CSSed165cm_216 | reverse complement strand
TTTGGTAGACCAAAATCACCCCCACCAGGTAGAACAACATGGCTGTGTTGCTGACAAACAGATAGCGCAGGGCTACCCACAGGGAGCGATCGCCCCTGGGATAGGCAATCAGCAAGAAGGCTGCAACCCCGATCACCTCCAGGGCTACATACAAGCTAATAAAGTCTGCGCAGATGAAGGTGGCGTTAATACTGCCATGGAGAATAATCACCTGGATATAGAAAAAGGCAGACTTACCGGTCTCCCAGCAGTAGAGAATGACTGCTGCGGTGACTAGGGCATTGGTCAAAATAAACCAGGCACTGAGATCATCCGCCAGCAGCGTTACCCCAAAGCTATCCAGCAGATGTAGGTCGAGGGGGGCCACTTGTAGAAACAGGACGGTGGCATAGGCGATGGACACCAGGGTGCCGCCCAGGGTGAAGCTGCGATCGCCCCGGGGGAGCAAGTAAATACCAAACCCCAGCATAAAGGGTAAGGTAATCCAGAGAATCGTAAAGGCGATCATCGGCATCCCCGTTGATAGATCGTTGCCAGGGCTAGTCCTGGCTTGAGCCCTGTCCCAGGTTGATGGAGCGATCGCGTTAAGCCATAGACCATGACCACACCATCCAAAACAGCACCACCAGCATCACACTCATTCCCCCAATCAAATGGTCCATATCCTCCAGTACGACAGGTAACCGTAAGGTCAGAAATTGTCGCAGCACCCCATAAGCGACCCATCCTCCTCCTAATAAGGCCAAGACTTTAGCTACATCAGGCCAGGTATAGGCCTCCAGGTGCACGGCGCTGGCCAGGACCACCCCCCCCAACAAAAGTAGCGAAGCTACCCAGTAACTCGGCTTAGGCCGCACCTCCCTGGGGGCTGAAGCGTCAGACGTATGGGGCAGAAAAATGAACTTGGCATACACAGCCGCTGTGCCTGCGGCCGCGCCATTCATGGCGATTGATTGCCAGGGCAACACCGAATCTAAGGTCAGCACTTTAGCTCCAAACCCTACAAGACCTGGCATTCCAGACATTGACAGGCCGCCCAGGGTGAGCGGTAGCCACAGGGCCGTTGGCATGGGTTGCTGTCGCAGAGTGGTGATATCTCGCTCGGGAAACTGACCCACCGTCAGAAATAAACTAGCCTTGGCGAGGCCATGGGCGAGGGCATAAAAGCCCGCGACCGCTGGGGCCACTAACAACCAGCCCAGTTGAGAAAGGGTACTACAAGCCAATACCCGCTTAGCATCGGTGGCGACCAGCGCATAGGTAACCCCCAACAGGGCCGTGCCTACCCCAAAAAGCTGGATAATCGGCTCAAACTCGTTTAGCATCAGGGCAAATCGGAGCAGTGGAAATACCCCTGCTTTTTCTACCGCCCCAGACATCATGGCCGCCACTGGGCTCTCAGCAGCAGTGTTGGTCACTGGCAGCCATAACCCAGACACAAAAATGCCACCTTTAGTCAGTAGGCCCATCAAAACTAAGGCTGGGGCTTCTGCCGGAGACCCTCGTAGCCCCTCAAAGGCAAAAGACTGATGGGTCTGGTAAACCAGCACTGCCCCCATCAGGTAGAACAACATAGCCACATTGCTAATAAACAGGTAACGGAGGCCAATCCACATGGTCTGATCCTGGCGAGGCAGGGCGATGAGTAGGAAGGTGGTTATGCCTACCAACTCTAGGGCCACATACAGACTGATCAAATCAGCACAGATAAATGTGGCATTGACGCTGCCGTGGAGCATGACTAGCTGGATGTAGAAAAACGCAGGTTTGCCTTGTTCCCAGCAGTAAATGATCACAGCAGCAGTCACCAAAGCATTGGTGAGAATAAACCAAGCACTGAGATTATCGGCCAGCAGGGTAACCCCGAAACTATCGAGGAATTGCAGCTCTAGCGGAACAGGCTGTAGAAACAAGGCGATCGCGTAGGCCATAGACGCCAAAGCAGCACCTAGGGCCAGCAGGCGATCGCCATAGGGCAGCAGATATACACTGAATCCCACCAAAAACGGCAAGGCCATCCAAACAACAGTCCAGGTGGTCACGGCCGATACCCCTTCTCGATTTCGCGAATTTCCAGGGTGGGGTTGTCCCGCGCCAGCTTCATCACTCCCACCAGCATCAGTGCCTGAATCGAAAAACCAATCACAATGGCCGTCAAAATGACCGCCTGGGGAACAGGGTCGGCAAAGTTTCGAGGGGTCATCACCGTTACAATCGGTGTGCGGATTCCCTCCCTAGCCGCTACTAGCACAAACAGCGCAATCACCCCAGTACTCATCACATCCATGGCAATGATTTTCATCACCAAGTTCTCTTTGAAGATGAGACCAAAGAAACCTAACAAGATAGTGGCGTAAACACAGGCGTGGAGCATAATCACTCGGTGGCAAGGCTTGGACAAAGGAACTGATGATTAAAGCGGTAGGGCGATAATCATCCCCATGATAGTCGCCGCTTCCGGCTACTTGTGAGGACACCAGGAGCAGGGTCGAACACTAGGAGCAGGGACCTCTCCGAGACACTAGCACTGCGATCGCCCATCACCGTCAGCTAGGCCTTACCCCTATCTTCGCTGGTGATGATTACGACGCCTGGTGCCCATCGAAACGCCTGAAGAGTCAATTGACTTGGATCAATGGCAAGAGGCTTCTTTATCTTGGTGAGTCTATGCTAAACCATAGCACTTCTGCCGGGGGATGCGATCGAGGCAATCTATAGATTTTCCTGATAGGGCGATAATCATTTTGGTTAAGACATCAGGAAACTCTAAAAACGTTTCAACTTACAGCTATACTTGTGAGCCCCAAGGCAACCCCAAGTCTCTAAAGTGAGCAGAACTTGCGTACTCGGTCGAACTCTGGGTCTTGCCAGGAATAGGCAAAATGACTAACCGCATTGATCTCGGGAGCGGCCCGGCGTAGGGCCTCCATTTGGGTTTCTAGGGGCGGGCGGTTATAGGTGGCTTGGCCCCAAATACCGGCCAGGGCAGGTACAACGGGCGGGGCTGAGTTGCTGGGAGCCATGGTTAACACCCGCCGCACCCCATCTAAAATACAGCCCGTATGGCCGCAGACTCCGTAGACCATGGGATGCCAGCTCATGGTGGTGGGGAAACGATCCCAATATTGTAAGCGTGAGTCGTAGCCCCCTGTGCCCACCAGCTGGTTGCCATCTGGGAAAAACACGGCCCCAGCCTGAATGTTGTGGCGCTGCATCTGTTCTCCAGCGATGGTCAAAAAGTCAACGACTCCCTGAACGGCGTGGGCGACTGTTAATTGCCATAGCTCGGTCTGTAGTCTAGGCCTGAGGGTAGCTGGGGACGGTCTGGTGGCTGCATTCTGCAAGGCGGGAGAGGGGATACGACTTTGCCACAGGGGCTCGGGTTCGTCAGGGTAGAGGTCGCGGACATCTTGAATATCGCGATCGACTAGGTGGCCTCGGCTGATATAGCGACGAATGAGTTCTAGCCCCTGGCGGTTGGTAGCCCGTTGAAATAGAGCATCTCGGGATGCCTGGCCATAGATCCAGAGGTCGTCTACGCTGTCAGCGACAGAATTGGGACCCACCCCCCGTGGGTAGCGAACATAGTCAAACAGGATGCCATCAGGCTGGCGCCGCGCGATCGCCTCTAGTAGCTGGGCATAGTCAGCCCGGGCCTGGGGATGATAGGGGTCAATAAACACCTCGTCGGGATTACTCGAAGCCCCCGATTTGGCATAGGTATAGGTCGTTTGCCCCCGGCCATTCAGGGCTAATACATGTTGCCGATCGGCGCGCAGGCCATAGGAATAGCCAAAGTTAAGGGTAAACACCCAGGCATCTACCTTGAGCCCCCGCTGCCGCCCTTTTTCAATCGCTTCAGCGAATAGATCTCGGCGCTCGTAGCCTGCCTTTTGCACAACGGCAGGCCAGGCGGTAGGGTTGTCAGCCTGGGGTAATAGCACCTGACCACCGTAGAACACCTCTACATAGACTTCGTTGTAGCCCAGGTTAATAATGCGATCGAGCACCGCTTCCAAGACCCCTGGTTGTAAATCACAGGGATACAGCCGTAGCCAAACCGCCTGTTGCCGAGGCCAGGTTTGACTACGGCAGCGGCGTAAAGCGTCGTCATGCTGGCGAATTACGATCTCGTATTGTTGTTGTGCAGCCGTATCGCCATCGAAGGCCGCTTTGCGAAGTTCTTCTTTAGCCAGCGCTGACTCTTGGCTAACCTGGCAATAGGGATTTAAATCTACCGCCCCACCCGTGGCCGCAGGCAACACCGCCAGCCCTGCTATCCCAGCCGCCAAGGCTAGGCTCTGAATCGCTAGAGGCCTGAGATAGCGACGAAGCCGGGATCGTAAAGCGTGGGGCTGAGGGTTGAACATGCCTGAGTTTAGCATTGTCCTTGATCAACAGTAGGAGAATTGGTTTCGTCGCTAAATGTTCCCCATTCGGCTTCATCCATTTGGGCCAGTAGCGATCGCAGCTTCATGCGCTGAATATAGGGCCAACCGCCATTCAGCTCAATATCTCGCAGCAGCGTGTATAAGTTGTGTCGGTTGTCGGGTAAGGCGTCTCGAAAGAAGGTTTCACAAACGTCTCGGTGACGGTCTTCTAACAGCCGCAGCAATGCTAGTAACGCCACCGTATCCCCCTGACGAGCGGTTGCGGCCTGGTCAATCAGTTTAGCCAGTTTGACTAGATCATCCGGCAAAGAAGAAGCGGCAGCGGAAAAGTTATCCATGCAGGGCGTGTTACTCAACAGGTCTTTTATAGCAAGTCCTCAAGGAAACCCCACCATAGCTTACTCAGGATATATGCAAACGCTACGTTGACGGCCAGAATTTTGAGCGTCAGGCAAAGGTCGTTTAGCCCTATCCTGAGACGGCTTCACATACCTTAATATCTCCCCTTGTCTTTTGCAGGACGCTGCTTGAGAATCGCAGGATCTTTGTCTAGTGGTCGCTTCTGGGTCTTAGCCCCATCCCCTTCAGTCTGCTTGAGAATGAATCTCCATGGTCACAGCGGTAATGTCTGGCAGATTCTAAGAAAGGGGCGCAAAGCCATGTAGAATGGTTGCTTGAGGCTCTACTGGCTAAGAGTATTTCAGCTGTGCCAGGTCCAGCTCAGGATCTGGAGAGTTCCTGCTGGCAACCCTCCACGTCTGGACTTGGATGAGGTTTAATCTGCCGACGCCTACCAACAGCCCAGAGCCACAATCTGTCGCATTATTCAATAATTTGACAGTCATTTTACATACTGATTTGAGGTAGACCA
>SLIY01000199.1 GCA_007135385.1 Leptolyngbyaceae cyanobacterium CSSed165cm_216 | reverse complement strand
TCCCCCGAGAAGCCTTTGATGAGTTGCCGCGACTGCGGGAACGGGTGACCCTCTTTATCGATCGCCACCCAGAGCTATGCGGTAACGTGCACCTACCGATCAAGCAGGGGATCAAACACCGACTGATGCTGTCTATTCTGGATGAGACTAAGCTGCGACGGGTGCTGTCCAGGATGCTGGATGAAAGCGAATTTCTCAGTGACTACGGCATTCGCTCCCTCTCCCGCTATCATCTGGAAAACCCTTATGTGTTTTACCACCAGGGGCAAGAATACAAAGTCGGTTATGTGCCTGGGGATTCGACGTCGGCAATGTTTGGGGGCAACTCTAATTGGCGAGGGCCGATTTGGATGCCGGTGAATTTGCTGCTATTGCGGGCACTGCTACAGCTGTACAGCTACTATGGTGACGACTTCACCATAGAGTACCCGACCGGCTCTGGGGAGCACCTGACCCTGTTTCAAATTAGCGAGAAGATTAGCCAACGGCTGGCCAGTATTTTTCTTAAAGACGAAGCTGGGCGTCGGCCCATCTATGGGGGAGTAGAGAAATTCCAGACCGACCCCCACTGGCAAGACTTGATTCTGTTTTACGAGTATTTTAATGGGGACAATGGGGCTGGCATTGGGGCCAGCCATCAAACCGGTTGGACAGGTTGCATCGCCCGGATTATTCAAGCTCTGGGCTACTTTACCCCTGAGACTATGCTCGGTACCATCTCCCCGGCCCTGTACAAGGCAGAGGAGGCTTGATCGTAAATTGAGCCAGTCATATCAGTTTCATATCTTCTGGTTGTAGGGTATGGGCAATCCTGGCTCAATTTTAAGTTTAAAGCTTTGTTTCTGCCCAGAGATAAGAGTGCTGATGTCGCCATTTCACTACTGTCTGTAATTCATCAATTACAGACAGTAGATGAGTCTGCTTGGGCATGAGTAAATTGAGTCTGAATATAACAACCAAAAAGTAGGATAAGGCGATGGACTGACGAAGGCCCAGGTATGGAAATGTCGCGGGTTCAATGTCAATGTCAGAGTCGGAACCCAAGGATCCAGCTCCTGAGGTGTGGCTGTTTTTGCTAGACTTTTTGGTTTGTTTTTATGGGGTTTTAGTAGTTTCATTAGGCTAATAATGATTAGATTCCAACGTCTTTTTGCCGCAACCCTGGGTGTGGCTACGAGCCTGGCCCTGGCCCCTGGGATGCTCGTGCCCTCGGTGGAGGCCAGTCCTGAACCGCTGATGGCTCAGGCTGACGCTATGGATCAGGTTGATGCTACGGATATTCCTTGCACCAAGTTGCAGGAGGTGACTACCGGGGAGACCGAAGTGCGCAAGCGGATTCAAAATCGAGTGGTGGCCAGAAGCAACTGGCATACTGATTTTTTGGTGCCCAACAGCCCAGAATTTGATTACTATGTGGCGCTGGTCACGGTTGAAAATACTGGTCCTTACCACCTCGATATCCACCTGCGCCTACCCCAGGGGGGCTCAGAACCGGCCTTTAGTGGTCGAGCCGATGTGGAAGCTGGAACCACCTATGTGATCCCGTTTCAGTCCCCGACAGGTCGTCACCCGGCTGTGGTTAATGCGCGGTTAGGGGGCGTCAACGGTAACTACTACTCCATTTCGGTTGCCGCCTGCGAAAGCTGATTCCACCCCCTTGCCCGATAGCTGGTCCAGGGCCAGCCCAAACTAGATGTTGGGGTGTTGATGATCTACGCCAAGCCCTGCTTTGGCAACTACATCAGCTTTTTGGCCGCCTTAGTCGTTGGGGCCAGCTCCTGTGTGGGCCATGTGTCGTATTTTGCTCTAACCTCCTCCACTCTGGGGGAGGTTTTCTCGATGTTGGGAGATGGCAATACAGTGGTGATTGCGATAACTTTCCACCTACGGAACTCCCTATGACCACTGAATCCCTAACCTACGGTGTCCACTCCGAAGTGGGCAAGCTACGCAAAGTGATGGTGTGCTCGCCCGGTTTGGCTCACCAGCGGCTTACCCCCAGCAACAACGACGCCCTCCTGTTCGACGATGTGCTGTGGGTGGAGATGGCCCAGCGTGACCACGCCGACTTTGTGCTGAAGATGCGCGATCGCGGCATTGACGTGATCGAAATGCACCAAATGCTGGCGGCAACCGTTGCCATCCCCGAGGCCAAACAGTGGATTCTAGACCAGCGGATTGTACCCGACGAGGTGGGTTTGGGTATGGTGCAGGATGTGCGGGCTTTTCTGGATGAATTGCCGCCGACGAAGCTGGCGGAATACCTGATCGGCGGCCTCGCTATCTACGACATGCCCATGGACTTCGGTAGCGAACTACTGAAACTGGCCCAGCAGAACGACGGCTACGCCGGTTACCTGCTGCCACCCTTGCCCAATACCCTCTACACCCGCGACACCACCTGTTGGATCTACGGCGGCGTCACCCTTAATCCTCTGTACTGGCCCGCCCGTCATGAAGAGACGATTCTGACCACCGCCATTTACAAGTTCCACCCCAGCTTTGCCGACGCCAACTTTGAAGTATGGTGGGGCGATCCGACCGTATCCCACGGTGCTGCCACCTTTGAGGGGGGCGACGTGATGCCCATCGGCAAGGGGATTGTGCTGATCGGCATGAGCGAGCGCACCTCCCACCAGGCGATTACCCAAGTGGCCGCTAACCTGTTTGCCAAGGGTGGAGCCGAGCGGGTGATTGTGGCGGGTATGCCCAAGCTGCGATCGGCGATGCATTTGGATACGGTGTTTACTTTCTGCGATCGCGATCTGGTCACCCTGTTCCCACCGATCATGAATCAGGTGGTGCCCTTCTCGATTTACCCCAGTGACAAGGCCCCCGGCTATGGCATTGTCAAAGAAGACAAGTCCTTTGTGGATGTCGTCGCCGCCGCACTGGGGTTGCCCAAGCTGCGGGTGGTGGAGACCGGCGGTAACGCCTATCAAGAGCAGCGCCAGCAGTGGGACAGCGGCAACAACGCCGTTTGCCTGGAGCCGGGGGTGGTGGTGATGTATGACCGCAACACAGTTACCAACACCGCCCTGCGCCAGCAGGGGATCGAAGTGGTCACCATCGTTGGGGCGGAGCTGGGTCGTGGGCGCGGCGGCGGCCACTGCATGACCTGCCCGATTGTTCGTGACCCGGTGGATTTTTAGGGTATTGGGGCAGTATGCCAAGGTCTCAGAGGACTTTGGCCCATGCCCTAGGCCGCAATACCAGAACTATTGGTCTAAAGATTCACCATCCTATCGGTTCCTGATAGTTGCGACTTAGAATGACGCAGAGCTGCCACCGACCCTCCGGTGACAGTGATGGTGTGCCTTGCTGTTTTTGAAGTAAACCGTTATGAGCGATCGCCCGATTCAAATCATTGTTGCCGCCTTCAATAACCCTGGCGCAGCTCCTACGGTGATGGCTGACCTAAAGCCGATGCTACCGGGGCAGCCTGCGGCGCCCAAACCGATGACACGATGACTGCCAGCGGTATTCTCGCCACTGACGCCGGGCTGTTCCTTGATCAAGCCGAAGTCAGCCTGGAGCCTACAGCAGCAGACGCCACCCCCACCCCCTGAATCCCCTAAGATGGGCATTGCTCGCCAAATACGTACATAGAAGTACGAACGTCTAGGCGGGCCGTACCCATCCTACTCGCTCTCGATAAGGACCAATACTATGATTACCCGCCACGATCTCAAAGAACTGCAAGCCCTGACCAAAGTTCCGGCCCTGTCTCTGCTATTGCCCACCCACCGCACCTCCCCCGAGAATAAGCAAGATCCCATCCGGGTCAAAAACCTGGTCAAGGAGGCCACCGATCGCCTCTCCGAAGAGTTCTCCACCCGCGAACTAGAGCCGCTGCTGACCAACCTGGAAGAGCTGGTCAACGACATCGACTATGCCTATGCCCTCGACGGCCTGGCCCTATTTGTCGCCCACGATTTCGCCCAGAAATTCTACCTGCCCTTCACCGTGCCCAAGCGAGTCATTATTGATCAGAGCTTCGCCACCCGCGATCTGGTCTACGGGCTGCACCGGGCCCAACGCTATTGGGTGATGTTGCTCAGCCAAAATGCCAGCCGCCTGCTGGCGGGCACCGGTGAAACCCTGGAAGAAGTCAACAACAAAGATTTTCCGCTGCAAATGGAAGGGCCTGGGGCCACCACCTTTTTGCCGGACAGCGCCGACTCCGCCTATATGGACGACCGCCACCGTCGCTTTTTTCAATCGGTCGATCGCGCCTTTACGGCCTACGCCGAAGACGACACCCTGCCGATTATCGTCGGTGGTGTGATTCGTCAGATTTCCTTCTTCCAGGAGGTGTCGCAGTACAAATCGCTGATTGCAGGCACCATCACCGGCAACTTTGACAGCGCCACCGAGGCTGAACTGGTGCCCCAGGTATGGCCGATTGTGCAGGAGGTGCGATCGCAGCAGCGACAAGCGGCCCTCAAGTCCCTCGACACTGCCATGAGCGAGAAAAAAGTCTCCACCGCCCTGGAAGAAATCTGGCAGTTGGCCAACGAAGGGCGCGGTAAGCTGTTGCTGGTGGAGAGTGACTACCATGTGCCAGGGGTGGTCGATGACAAAGGCGGCCTCCAGATTGTTGAAGCAAAAGGCGGTACTGAGGTGATGGACGATGCCGTCGATGAAATCATTGAGGCGGTACTGGCTATGGGGGGCGAGGTGATGCTAATGGAGAACGGCTCCCTGGCCGATCACCATGGCATTGTCATGACCCTGCGTTACTAGATCAGTAGATGATGGTGCTGTTGCCGACTACATCCCGGCCCTGGCCCAGGTTCCCCGTAACCTATTTGGCCTCTGTGTGGTTGGCACCAACGGCGCGATCCACGGCGTAGGCGACATCGACTACGAATTCTCGATCCAGTAGTGTGTCGAAGCCCTTTGTGTTTGCCCTGATCTGCCAGGCGATCGGCGAAGATGCGGCCCAGTCAAAGCTGGGGGTGAACAGCACCGGCCTGCCCTTCAACTCGGTGATTGCCCTGGAGCGCATTAATGAGGGCACCAATAACCCCATGGTGAATGCCGGGGCGATCGCCACCACCAGCCTGGCCCCCGGCGACACCGCTGAGGCCAAGTGGCAGTTTATTCAAGTGCAGCTGTCGCGGTTTGCGGGGCGAGATCTCAGCCTCCAATACTGTTCGGATAAGGTTCAGGTTGGTATTAGGATCGAGACATTAAGTTGGGGTCGAACCGTTCCCCTCCCCCGATGGGAGGGTTTTCGGGCGGGGAATTTTGCCCGAGGCTTTTT
>SLIY01000179.1 GCA_007135385.1 Leptolyngbyaceae cyanobacterium CSSed165cm_216 | reverse complement strand
GGTAGAGGGTATTGATTCGCAGTAGCAGCCCGATACCCAGGCCCAACAGCAACAGCCCCCAAAGAACCGTGGGATCTTGGTACAGCCAGCTCAAGAAGGGTAACCGTAACCCTTGGGTGACCCCGCCTAAAAACCACAACCCCATGGCCAAACTACCGCCGACGATCAGGCCCACCAGGGGTGCTTTTTGGCGCAGCAGCGGTGTGATCGCAAAAGCAGGCATGGGGGAAGAGTTCGCAAACTCAAGCGAGAGGGGGAGCTGCCCGTACTGCTTAGCGGCTTGGTTGAGCAGGACCAGGCGCTCCCCCAGCGGTAGATGGGAGGTGTTGATCCTCAACCACTGACGATAGGGGTTGAGGATATCAGGGGTAACCACGGGACCTAGACTCAGGGTCGATATAAAGCTACCAGGGCTAAGGGCCTGGGCAGGGCTAATCGGTAGCAGTACCCCCAGGCTGCAAAGGATTGGCGAAATAGAGCCCGATTGCTGGCTGTGGGAAGCCAGGGTGGTACTCAGGTAAGTTAGGGTATCCGCCAAAAGTCGCGGTTGGCGAGTGAGTGCAACGGTGCGGCGATCGCCCCAACCACTGCGCCAGCGTGACAACCCTAAGGTCAGCTGCCGTAAGCCCCAATAGAGGGCATAGACGCCATGGGCCAGGCCGCCGACAATCGCCCGTAACCAGGCCTGCTGTCGTTGTTCAGCCCATACGGCCAATTGGCCATAGGCGGTATGGCAAACTAGCAGCCATAGCCCCGCCGCTGATAAGACAGGCAATGCGCCATTAATGGCATGGGCCAACTCAACACTGTATAGGGTCACCACCTGGTCTGCGGGTAAGGTGTCCAGCATCCCCTGACTGACGACAATTCGGGTATTACGAGGATGCCAGCCATAGCTAAAACAGTAGGGGGTTGACTCTGGAATCAGCCGTAACTCCGGCAGGTGCCAGCCCCGGCGGCGGCAGAGCTGTCGCAACACCGTTAGGGCCTGGGGATTGAGTCGCTGTAGCTGTCGGGTGGATAAGACCCGCTGACCATGCCACCGGGCCAGCAGCCAGTCCAATATCCAGGGGCTGCCCATCGCCAGTAGCAAAACCAAGCCGATCACCCATAGGGTGTAGGACTGATCAAGGGCGGGCAGCCCGTAAAATCGTACCGGCCAGCGCACCAGCCGGATCAGGCCATTGATTCCCTTCAGGGCCAGATGGAAGACCCAGTTGATCCCCCATACCAGGGCGATCGCCGTGACCGCTTGGCCGAACCACAGCGGCCAGGGGCGTTTAGACAGAGGGTGAGGCCGAGTCGTGGTTGTGCTGACCGAGGGGACCGATGGCGCTGCTGGAGATGGCGCTTTGGCAGCTGTCTGGAGGGCCGCGTTGGTTTCCCCTAAGGCTTCATCCAGGGGGCCTCGCCAGGGCTGCTGATTCAGCCGCTGGTAGTGAAATAGCGATGCCCCTTTCTTGGTCCCCGTGGTTTCCCCTGGGAAACTGGAGGAGGAGTTAGGGGTCTGGGATCTGGAGGGGGGAGAACTGGTCGTTAGAGGGGCCGGACCAGACACGGGGGGTGGCTTCGGCACCGGCGCAGCGGCAGCGGCTGAAACATCGGGCGGGGCTGACGGCGGCCCTTTTGGTGCCGTTGGCTCTGTCCTAAAGGGGACAAACCCGGTGGGGTTAGTGGCCGACCGGTCTAGCTGAGGCGACTCTCGCTGAGTCCCAGGGAAAGCAGGTTGGGCCTGGTCGGTAGGGACCGGAGCCACCGCCGTCTGTTCGGGGGACGGCAGTTGACTGAGGGTCTGATCAGCCCATTGGCGGGCCTGGGCCACAGGGCTGGTCTGTAGCTGCTGACAGAGTTGCCGGGCGATCGCATATTGTCCCAAACGCTGATGCGATCGCACTAAACCCATCTGGGCTTTTACCCTGTCATCCGGTGTGGAAGCCAACTGCAGCAGTTGGCGAAAATAGGCCACAGCTTGGCCATAGGCTTTGGCTCGATAAGCTGCTACCCCCTGCTGGTAGAGGTGGCCCCCCTGAGACTGAGTAGATTGGTGGTGGCTGTCTGAAGCCATAGCTATGGGCCCCAAATTCGTGGCTGCGATCGAGTGTCAAGCATAGTTGAAGTCTGATATCTCTGACTTAAACCCAGTACCATTGGGGATAAATACCCTATCTCTCCCCAGATAAACCTTATAAAATTGTTACAACTGGTAATACCCGTTTCTGACCAGGCGCACAGAGGGCGATACTAACCTGCTTCCTCCTGGCCTGAAGATACCCCGTTTGTCTATTTAATAATTTTGATAATCTCGCCCATGATTGCCCTGTGTCTCTTTATCGTCAGCTTTGTGGCCTGGTTTTTTAGCATGCTGGCAGGGGGCGGTAGTCCATTTATTTTAATTCCGCTCATTTCCGTGTTGCTGGGGGTGCAGGCGGTTGCCCCTATCATTACCACCGGGTTATTGATTGGCAATGCCCAGCGCAGCCTCTTTTTCTGGTCAGAAATCAACTGGCGAGTTACCGCCTGGTATTTGCCAGGGGCCACAGTTGGTGCTGTCTTGGGCTGTTATGGGCTCACCCAGGTGCATACCGAAGGGCTACAACTGGTGCTAGGAGTTGGCCTATTGGCCATGGTTGGCAACTATGTGATGGGATCTCAGAATACCCAATTCCAGGTGAAAGCTTGGCACTTTTTGCCCTTATCGTTGATCAATGCCATTGGCTCGGGGTTGATGGGCAGTACGGGGCCAGTGATGAATCCCCTTTACCTAGGTTACGGCTTGGAGAAAGAAGCCATGGTGGCCACTAAAGCCCTTAACAAAGTTTCTTTGCATGTGGTGAAACTGCTAGCCTACGCGGCTTTGGGCAGCCTCAGCTACCAATACCTAACCTATGGATTGGTGATTGGACTGGCCGCAATTCCAGCCAACTGGTTAGGGAAATGGGTGCTAGCTCAAATGAGCGCCCAGCAGTTCCGCCAATTAGTCTTCACGTTTGTAGCCGTTAGCGGTGTGATCATGATTTGGCAGCAGCGTAGCTTACTGCTGCTGTTTTGAACAACTTGCTTGGTCGGCCCCAGTAATGTCCAAATCCAGCAGGGTTTCCACAAATTCATAGAGAGAGACCTCATCTGCCCCAGCCAGTTGGCGGTCCTTTAAATCGGTCAACCCTTTCGACAGATCCTCGGCTCGGTGTTTGTAGTCGCGGTGGGCCGTCAACATATCCGCAAAGATGGTCTGCTCAATATCGACTCGGCTTTGGCCCTCCCCCACCGGGGTTTGGTAGGCCACATCGTCTACATCATATTTCAGCAATACAAACAGAGCCCCGCTGGCCTGTTGGAGCTCTGCTTGCAGCCGTCTTGTATCCAATTCCAGACGGTCAAAGCTAACTTGCCCTGTGATTTTGAGCTCAATGATGGGGGCCGGATCCTCAGGGGACAGGGGGGTAATGGCCTCTGAAACCACAGCTTCAGCCATTTGGCAGATTTGGTCTAAGCTCTCCTGACCTTTAGCTACCACCTCTAGACGCCGAATCGGGCGCTGAAAGTAGTCGGTGATTAGATCAGCCTCAACACCATCGACGGTCAAATTCACCAAATAGGCTCCCCGCTGGTAGCGGCTTTCCTCCACATTGTTAGCTTCTAAGGAGCCAGGGTTAAACACCCAGTCTTCTACGGTATAGGCCTTATGAATGTGGCCTAGGGCCAGATAGTTCACCCCAGCCTGCTCCAGGGGCCGTAAATCGCTATAACGCAAGGCTCCGGCGTAGCGGGCAATTTGTCCCTCTAGACCGTGGTGAAACATCAGCAAGGTGTGGTCAGGACCCGGGGGCAAATGATCGATCGCCGCCGCTAACCGCTCAATCGCTCTCGGGGCTGTAGCCCCATACCAATGGGAGCCAATTACCCGTACACCGCAAGCCAAGTCAACATAACTGCCTGACTTTGTATCAGGATCCCATGGGCTCAAGAGGGGGTGGCCCAATTTGGTATCGTTGGGCTCCAGTAACATCAGCAAGCCCCATTCCGAAAGATACTTAAGCCAGCTAGTGGGGGTGCCGTAGGGACGGTTGTCGTGGTTGCCTTCAATGGCTAAGACCGGAATGTGAGCTTGCTGCAACGCCTGCAAACATACCTGAGCTTGATTTAGGGTGGCTGGCTTGATGTTCCGATGCTCAAACAGATCACCGGCAATCACCACAAAGTCGACATCGGCCTGAATTGCATGGCGATCCAACACAGTGTACAAGGCCCGAAAAAAGTCCTTGGTGCGCTCTGGGGTGTCGTAGCGATCGAAGCCTAAGTGAATGTCGGCAATGTGGAGAAACTTAGCCATGACCCTGCTCTGAAACATCTCCCCAACTTAGCAGACCAGCCTGGGATCGGGTTTCTACACAGGGTGATCTCTCCTTTTTCCAGCATCGGGCCGCTAAAATCGGGCCGCTAGGACCGGGAGATTAAACCACTGGGGAAGACTCAGCGGCGAGCTCTTCCAGGCGCTCCTGCTGATCACGGCTGATGCAAGACTGCACTAGGGTCTCAATATCCCCCTCCAGCACTGGAGCCAGGGTGAAATTCTGGTTAAGACGGTGATCCGTGACCCGGTTATCTTTGTAGTTGTAGGTACGAATTTTTTCCGATCGTGCCCCAGTACCGACCTGGGATTTACGCATGGAAGATACCGCGTCCTGCTGCTCTTGCATTTGCATGTCATAGAGCTTGGCCCGCAAAATTTGCATGGCCCGCTCTCGGTTTTTTAGCTGCGATCGCTCCTCAGTACAAAACACACGAATTCCAGTGGGTTTGTGGAACAGATCAACCGCCGTTTCCACCTTATTAACGTTTTGCCCGCCAGCTCCGCCCGATCGAGCTGTGGACATCTCAATTTCTTTGGGATCGATTTTCACCGTCACCTCGTCCACCTCTGGCATAATCGCCACAGTAGCCGTCGAAGTATGCACTCGGCCCCCCGCCTCAGTCACCGGTACCCGCTGGACCCGGTGGACGCCAGCCTCAAACTTCAGCTGACTGTAGACGCGATCGCCCGCAATTTCCAGAATCGCTTCCTTGAAGCCACCCATGTCAGCTACCGACTCACTCAGTAGCTTCACGCGCCACCCCTGGGTTTCCGCATAGCGGGAGTACATCCTGACCAGATCTCCAGCCCAGATACTGGCTTCATCGCCGCCAGTACCAGCCCGAATTTCCAACATGATGTTCTTATCATCGTTGGGATCCCTAGGCAGCAATAATACCTTGAGGCGATTTTCCAGACTGTCCAGGCGTTGCTCCAGTGATTCCACTTCCAAAGCGGCCATGTCTCGCAGCTCTGGATCGCTACTAGCCTCCTTATAGACCTCTTTAGCCCCGGCCAACTCTTCCAAGGCCTGCTTCCACTCGGTGTAGGTGGTAACGGTTTCTTCTAGGGATGAGCGAGACTTGGCAATCCGCTGAAATTCATCAGGATCCTGAGCGACATCAGGATCCGCCAATTGGCGGGTAAGCTCCTGAAACGTCTGTTCAACGGAATTTAGCTTTTCAATTAAATATGCTTCAGCCATGATCAAACCCTATACCGCTACTAACGCCAGAGGAATAAACCCTCTGGCGATTGGTGTCATCGTTGCGAGTAAGGATGGTTAGGCCTTGTCGTCCGCTGGGGCTGGCGTCGCTGGAGCATCGGACATGCCATATTTCCGCATAAAGCGTTCAACCCGACCCTCGGTATCAATAATCTTTTGGGTACCGGTATAGAAGGGATGATTGCCAGACCACACATCTACGTGAAGCTCGGGCTTGGTAGACCCAACGGTCATAATTTCCTTGCCATCACAGAAGACCTTAGCCTCTGGATACCAAGTGGGATGAATATCAGACTTAGCCATGGTGGTGAGTTAAACAATGTCGACAAAAATGACTTGGCGATCGCAAATGACCTAAACAAGATCAGAGCAAAACGGGGACCAGCCAGATGTGGTGCTCTTTCCAGTCTAGCCCCCAAGAACCAATTAGCGCTTGGAGAACTGAGGGGCTTTGCGAGCTTTCTTCAAACCGTACTTCTTCCGTTCCTTACAACGGGGATCACGGGTGAGATAGCCTTCTACCTTCAAAGGCTGGCGATTCTCAGGGGACAACTCACACAGAGCCCGAGCTACTCCCAGACGGATGGCATCTGCCTGGCCGGTTAAACCGCCACCTTTAACATTCACCAACACATCATAGTCATTCTCCAGACCTAACACCTCTAGGGGAGCTTTGGCGGTCGTCAAATAGCCAGGGTTGAACTGAAGGTACTCTTCCCCAGGGCGCTTATTGATTAGCAGTTGTCCACTGCCGGGTACGAGTCGCACCCGGGCGATCGCCGCCTTACGACGACCAGTGCCCCAATACATTACCCGTTCTGATTGATCGGTAGCCTGCATTATTTAGCTTCTCCAGGAATAGTGTTAACAACAAGAGTTTGGGGGGTTTGGGCCTGATGGGGATGCTCTGGTCCCGCATAGACCTTGAGCTTGGTAAACTGCTGTCTCCCCAGGCTATTCTTGGGCAGCATTCCCTTGACAGCTTGCTCAATAATCCGCTCGGGCAAGCGAGCTTGCAGCTTGTCAAAGGTCTCAGTCTTCATACCCCCAGGTCGACCAGAATGGCGACGATACAGCTTGGTGGTAGCCTTACGACCAGTCACCACCACCTTTTCGGCATTGACCACAATCACAAAATCCCCCGTATCCATATGGGGGGTAAAGATGGGCTTATTTTTGCCCCGTAGGACAGTGGCAATCTCTGTTGCCAAACGCCCCAGGCGCTGGCCTTCAGCGTCAATGACATACCACTGACGGTCGACAGAATTTTGGGGAGGAACGTAGGTTTTAGTCATAGCGCTTAAGCCGTTTTCTTAACCACAACACATGAGCAAACAAAACTGAAAATCAGGCCACCGCTGGCCCTAGATAGAAGTGAGGTTGTGTATCAAACCACACCTCACGATCAAAAGGCATTGGGTCGTAACCCACCCGCAGCAGGCACAGTCCTTGAGCCGGGGCCGAATACTTAACGCGTTGCCGCTGCCGCTGTTGCCACAGGGTCTGAAAATCTGCGGGAGACATGTCTCCCGTCCCCACCTGTACCAGCAACCCCATGACCAGGCGTACCATGCCATAGAGAAATCCTTTGGCTTGCAGTTCCACGATCAAAAAAGCATCACGTCGATGACACTCGACCCCCTGGAGATCAACCCAAGAGTGTCGCTTTCCCGATCGGGCCCGATGGAAGGCGGTCATATCGTGATACCCCACCATGGTATCTAGGGCCATCTGCATCTTTCCCTGATCCAGATAGCGATGGTAATAGTGCCACACTAAAGGCCGCACAAACAAATTAGGCCGGGGATCGGTATACAGGGTATAGCGGTAGCGCCGCCACTGGGCTGAAAACTGGGCATGCCAGGTATCAGCGACCTGGGTCGATGCCCGGATTAGAATATCTTGGGGCAGGCGAGCATTCAAGATTTCGGCCCAGCGATGGGCCGGAATAAAGTCAGGAGCGTCAAAATGGGCTACCTGAGCCGCAGCATGCACCCCGGTATCAGTCCGCCCAGCCCCATGCAGCCGCACGACATACCCTAATACCGACTGAATGGCGGACTCAATGTCCCCTTGAACAGTTCTAGCATTGGGCTGCCACTGCCAGCCGTGTAAATCAGTACCCACATACTGCACCACCAAAGCAACCCGCTGAGTAGCTTGGCTAAACTCAGGGGGCTGGCTTTCTAGGCTGCGCTGTATGGGAGACAACTTGGGCATGAGATCTAAGTAAAGGGCGGCCTCTGGCCAATCAGGTGAGTTCGATGATCGCCATTTCAGCGTTATCACCGCGACGACGCACAGTTTTAACAATGCGAGTATAGCCACCGTTGCGATCGCTATAACGCTCGTCAGCTTGACTAAACAGGGCATGAACCAGCTGCTTGTCATAGATGTAGCCCATGGCTCGACGGCGAGCAGGGAGGGACCCATCCTTCGCCAGGGTAATCATCCGGTCGGCTTCTTCCCGCACGGCCTTGGCCCTAGCTTTAGTAGTGGTAATTCGCCCATGGCGAATCAACTCGGTGGTAAGGGAACGTAACAGGGCCTTACGCTGATCTGCTGGCTTACCCAATTGATGAACGCGACGACGATGACGCATGACACTGAACTCAAATGAACAACAAAAACAATAGGGCACAAACGCATCAAAGCCGCCCTCAACCTACCCTTAGGCCGTCTTGGAGGCTTTTTCCAGCGGCAGGGTAATGCCTAGCCGCTCTTGTAGGGCTTCAATCACTTCTTCTGCTGACTTCTGACCAAAGTTTTTGATCTCGAGTAGATCTTCCTGGCTGAAGTCGAGCAAATCAGCCACAGAGTTAATCTGAGCCCGCTTGAGGCAATTGTAGGCCCGCACCGACAGCCGCAATTCCTCAATGGGAATTTGGTTGTTGGGGTCTTCTTCCTTCACTTCCTCGTCAAAGGTGGGCTCTAAGGTGACATCCTTCAGAGGCATAAACAGATCGACCAGAATATCAGCCGCCTGACTCATTGCTTGCTGAGGTGTAACACTGCCATTGGTCCAGATATCCATGGTGAGCTGGTCTTTTTGCATAGACCCTGATACCACCAGTTCATCGACGGTGTAGTTCACCTTACGCACGGGCATAAACACTGAGTCGATTTGAATAAAATCTAGGGCAGTGGCGTCATCTTTACTACGATCTACAGACCGATACCCTTGACCGCGTTCGACCCGGAATTCCATTTCTAAGGTGTGGCCATCGGCTACGGTAGCTACGTACTGTTCCGGGTTGACCACTTCTACTTCAGAAGGCAATTCAAAATGCTCCGAGGTGACCTTAGCTGGACCCTGCACCAGCAGTCGCCCGATTTGGGGCTGACTAGAATAGCTGCGCAGGATAACGCCTTTCATATTCAGCAGAATATCCAGCACATCCTCCCGTACCCCAGGAATCGTGGAGAACTCATGGGTAGCTCCAGCAATTCTGACGGCGGTAATCGCGACCCCCTCCAAGTTAGACAGCAGTACTCGCCTTAGGGCGTTGCCTACAGTGATCCCCTGGCTACGCTCTAAGGGTTCAATCACAAAGCGACCATACTGACTTTGATCCGCTTCTACTACCGACTCTACGCAATCCACATGAAACTGTGCCACAGTCCTGCCTCCCTTCAACCTCGATATACCTGGCTGGCTCGATACAATCCGTAAGCTCTACACTCGGCGACGCTTCGGAGGCCGACACCCGTTATGGGGAATGGGGGTGACATCGCGGATGAGCGTAATTTCCAGCCCAGCCCCTTGCAAGGCTCGAATAGCTGTTTCTCGGCCGGCTCCAGGACCACTGACCATCACCTCGATCTGTCGCATGCCCTGATCCATAGCCCGACGAGCCGCGCTATCGGCAGCGGTTTGAGCCGCAAACGGCGTCCCTTTTTTCGCTCCCTTAAAACCACTAGAACCGGCAGAAGCCCAGGAAATAGCTTCGCCGGACTGGTCCGTAATGGTAACGATAGTGTTGTTAAAGGTGGAGCGAATATGAGCTACACCACTGGGCACATTCTTTTTGCTCTTACGAGGACCGACTTTTCGGGTTGGTTTGGCCATGGTTGTACAACTAAACTCAATTGAATCTAACGGTCAATAAATCAATAAACAGTCAGAAAAACTCGCTACTCACGTTAGCGAGTTTTGTCTAGGGCAACGACCTTACGCAATCAGCCTCAGGCCGTAGCGATAAGCGTTACTTCTTAGGAGCTTTCTTTTTACCAGCAACGGTACGACGAGTTCCGCCTCGACGAGTTCGGGAATTGGTACGAGTACGCTGCCCACGCACTGGTAGACCAGCCCGATGCCGTCGACCCCGATAAGAACCAATGTCCATCAATCGCTTGATGTTCATGTTCTCGAGGCGACGCAGATCCCCTTCTACCTGATAGTCGCTCTCAACGGTATCCCGTAGCTGAGCCACGTCGGCATCGGTCAAATCTTTGACGCGAATATCAGGACTGACCCCAGTCTTGGCCAAAATTTCCTTGGACCGGGTAGGACCGATGCCATAGATATAAGTCAGGCCAATTTCAACTCGTTTGTCGCGTGGCAAATCCACGCCTGCTATCCGTGCCACCTAAACCATCTCCCCAAATGTTGAATCCGCTATTGCAGCAGTGCTGCCACCTAAAATATGTCCTTACATCAGGCTTAGCTCGACCCTAACGATCCCAGCTTTACCTGGCTTGAGCAAGCTTTTCTAACAAGTCTGACCAAGCTACCTAGCCGCAAACCACCGAATAAACCACTCAAGAGTATCCCATTTACACAATCAAATCGTGCATTACCCACAGTAATCGTGCCATGTTCGCTGACTTTAGCCAGATGGGCTAATCTCACCTATGGCCCGGATACAATGATGCAATGGATAACTCTACCCCTGACATTCTACTCCTGGGTTCTACCCTTGACGCTGCTTATGCTTGGGGTTAGAACAAATCACCATGACTCGCCCTCGACGACGAATCACTCGACACTTATCGCACATTTTGCGAACAGACGCACGGACTTTCATGTCCAACTCGCACTTCACTACAGAATTGCTATCCTAGCAAACCCACGTCAACTCGTCAAACTATTTAACCCAATTAAAAACCCGCCTCGGCGGCGGGGGATTGAGCAGGGCTTGAGAGCACTTAGGCTTCCCGATTCAAAGCAGCTTCCACCTGCTTCAATTCTTGCTCCACTCGAGTTTTCAATTTCTCAGGCAGGGGCCGGTTGGGATAGGAACTATAGTGACCCGCGATCGCATTCAGGGCCGTCCGCATCGTCGTAAACGAACTCAAGTTGGCCACTGAATCATCACGCCGGTAGCGAGAGGCAAAATCGCTGATCACAGCTTTGGCCTCGGCCTGGGCTTCGGCTTTAGTGGGGTCATCATCGGGGAGCGCGATCGCAGTTCTGAGGCTATCTACTAGCATCAACGTATCCTGACGATAGTCACCGGTCAGTTGGCCGCTGGTGCCCGCACTACACCCTGTGAGGCCGATAACAGCGACCAATATCAACGCAAAAAGGCGAGTAATTAAGGGTTTCATAGGCTTCATTCAAATAGTTCAAGCCGAACGACGGGCGGCGACAGGGCCTATTAGGTGTCATTCAGGTGCTCTTATTTTATAGTGTGCTGTCGCCTAAGCTACCCTACGCCGGGTAAATTCGTAAACGGCGATTGGGCTCTTCCCCACAACTTAAAGACTTCAGCCGATAGTGCTCAGCCAGTTCGTGCTGCATCTTGCGAATTCGAGCGGAGCGGGGCAACAATTCCACGGGCTGCCCTTGGGGAATCACAATTTGCTCGACCGCTAATCGGGCTTCCTCAAGCGCTTCTAACTCGTCATCCCCACCGTTATGACTGAACAGTTCCAGATCAACTGCGGCAGGATTGTCGTCTACATCTAAAATCCGCTGCAGGGCCCGGGTAAGTTGCGGAATGCTGTTGGACTTGACCATATGTACCGGCAATTGTCGTCCTTGGGCTATGTGGCGCAATTTAGTATGCCCCTTAGCATGGGATCGGAGGGCTAGCACAGCATCCGTTTGGTCTAAGTCTTTGGTAATGACCACAGGCATATGTAGCGTCTTAATCACCCGCTCTAGTTGATGGCGACTAACACCATAGGGATATAGCCGCAGCACATCCTCCCCATTGGGGCCCACCTGATCCCAGTCACTAGCATTATCCAACAAGTGCAGAAAGCCTGGATCACTGGCAGGCTTGGGAGTCGCCTGCCAGGAACTAGCAGAGGATTGACGACCGGTGGTTCCCAGGGGAGTGTAGTGGGTGGGCGGTGGCGGTACCATATGGCCCGCCGCTCGCCATCCTGATCCCTGGCGAGATGGCTTAGCCACCTCCCGACCAGAGCCCGGCAGCTCATGGGTAATGACGACCTTTTGGTTTTCATCTAGGGTCCGCACCTGTTGCCCGGGTTGCCGCCCCCGCAATAGGTTATCGATGGTCATGGTGACATCGTCATGGACAACCCAGCGCTGACGCTCCAGCATTTCTACCGCAATATCAAAGGTAGGGGGTGCTTTACGTTCCAAAACACTTTTTTGGCTACCTCGCCGTCGCGCTTCCTCGTCCCCCAATGTGACGGACTGAATCCCCCCAATCAGATCAGACAGGGTGGGATTTTTAATCAGGTTTTCTAGGCGATTACCATGGGCCGTGCCCACCAGTTGCACCCCCCGCTCAGCAATGGTACGAGCCGCTAAAGCCTCCAATTCGGTGCCAATTTCATCAATGACGATCACCTCAGGCATGTGGTTCTCGACTGCCTCAATCATCACCCGGTGCTGTTCTTCTGGGCGAGCCACTTGCATCCGCCGAGCTCGGCCAATCGCCGGATGGGGGATATCCCCATCCCCCGCAATTTCATTAGAGGTGTCGATGATCACCACCCGCTTTTGCAAATCATCAGCCAAGACCCGGGCAATTTCTCGCAGAGCGGTGGTTTTGCCGACCCCCGGACGACCCAACATCAAGATTGATTGGCCGGTTTCCACCAAGTCACGAATCATGCCAATCGTGCCAAACACCGCTCGACCCACCCGGCAGGTCAGACCGATGATGGTTCCAGCCCGGTTGCGAATGGCGCTGATGCGATGGAGGGTTTTCTCAATTCCAGCTCGATTGTCTTCCCCAAACGTACCGACCCGCTGAATACAATGCTCTAAGTCAGCTTGGGTAACCGGTAAATCCGATAGATACTCCACCCGACCAAAGAAACGGGCTTCGGGTAGCCGACCCAGGTCAAGCACCACCTCAATCAGGCTCTGCCGTTGATTGTGCTGGCTGAGTAGTTTGCGCAGTGGGGGGGGCAAAATGGCCAATAACTGCTCCAGGTCATCCGTAGGCGTCAGGTCGCTGGCTGCAGGGCTAGGGGAATCTGTGTCGTCAGCCGCAATTGCAGCATTAGGGTAAGCTGGGGCAGAACTTGAGCTAATCGCAGATGTGTCGTCAGCAGCGTTGCTGTGAATCGATAGATTGTCGCTGTAGTCGCTAACCATAAAGTACTGGGAACTAAGGTCCGCAATTGTGAAGGCCGAGGCAGTGCAAACAATTGAAAGCTACGGTAAAACAAAGCTGCGATTAGGCTAGAGGCTGGGGTAGCGGTAAACTACTGGGCTGATCAAAGCAGAGGGTAGAAATACCATTGTTTATGCAGCGCCTCCATCTTTGAGCAACCGCACTAAGTCCCGCGCCAACCCAAGGGCTTGCATTAAGGCACTCTGGCGATCGATCGCCAAGAGCTTAGGCTCTATCCATGAGCATGAGCGCGAAAGGTTGGATTTGTCAAATGATTGGCCATCCGCCCGGCTGACGGGTACGCTAGGCGAGGTGGCGATGGCCAGTGACTGGCTAGCCTCAACAGTTGCCAACCAAGTTTGAACGTCAGCATCTATTGCCCCCAGCAGCGGCATTACCAGAGCCCGGGCATAACTGCCGTAGGCAATACCCGCAATCCTCCCAGTCGTCTCAGCAGGGGTTTGACCATTAGCCGATGGGCCAGCATGATTTGAATGGTGGTGCACTAAACCAAGCTCACGCAATTTATCTACAGTGTAGCTGTTGGTTCCGCCAGCCGCTTGCACGTAGCCCGGCAGGCCCGCCCCTAAGACCTTTCGAGCTAGGCGGATGGTGGCGTGGGTCGTGCCTCGGCCCAAATCTCCACTCATGGGGCGTCCATCTGTCTGCCAAATCAGGGGCACAGCTAGGGGGGCCATGATCTGGTGAAGATCCCACAGATAGGGCACCACTTGGTCATGGTCAGGGCAACTAATGGACACCAGCTTGAGCGTGGGCATCCAGGCCGTTAGTCGCTGCCAAAGGGCAGCGAACTCCCGTTGCCGTCCTGTCTGGGTGTGAATCTCAACGGCATCGATTAGGTGCAGCCAATCGTCGCTAAAGTCCTCTGGTTTAGCTTGACGGTACTGAGCCGTAATATTATTGACCGGACAAATGGGAAGACAGCGACCACAGCCATAACATAAATCGTGGATCACCCCCCCCTCGCCGATGCCTTCGAATTGAATGGCCGTGGTGGGGCAGACCGCTTCGCAGGGGCGATCGCAGCTGACTGGACACTTCTTAGGGTCAAACTCGGCCTTGCGAAAATGCGGATCTTCACTGTCGTTGAGACTGACCATCAGCCAGGGTAAGCCCGCCCGTAAATCCTGGCAATCACGGTATAAGTAGGGTGCCAGTGCGGCTGCATCCCCTAAGCCTTGTCGAGCCGCTAGCACCACGGCAGGATCCGCCGCTATATCAACACAGTCCACCCCGGCCAAGGCATAGATCATCACCAGTCGCCGCACTGTGGGCATATCCTGGTAGCTGGCCCCACAAATTAGTTTGACCCATGTCCCAGTCTGGAGTGACTGGTAAGGGAGTTGAGAACTCGTCACTATCACCATTTGAAAAGACATACAGCACAGGGAGAAACCCCTGTCTACCGGGCCATTCCAATTGATAGAACGGCCTAAACCTCTTGCCTGTATTCCGTCATGTATTCCGTCTAAATTAAATTCGCCAGGGGCTCCCAGCTAAAGGCGCGACTGCCCCCCATTTCCACCACGACTTTTACCTGGGGTTCAATCGTGGGGAGGCTAACCAGGTAAGCTAATTCTTGACGGGATAAAATATTGCCCTCAATCAACCAGAGCACCATCCCTTTAGCGGTGGCGGGCATCACGTCTATGCGAGAGGTGAGTAGGGGCGGCACAAAGTAGGTGTACCCCACCGCAGCCGAATTACCCACGGTTTTCTTACCCAAATGGGGGGGACGCACTCCATGGATGCCGGTTAAGTAGGAAGACAAATCCCCCAGTCCCCGAGCGGTCAGGGTCATGGTTTCATAGCCTACGGCCTTTAGTCGTCGCCCATAGCGCCCTTCAAATCCGCCTTCTAAGGGCATCCGCACAGCGATCGCTTGATTGTTTTCCAGATCGCGAATAAACGATTTGCCTGTGGTTAGCAATGCCATGGCTGCCTTTCACTCCTATGGGCTTCTCTACAAATATAGACGTGTACTGGCGATGATTGTACTGTGATTTCTAGAAGCCTAGAGAGTCGGGTGCCAGCCAGAAGTCAAGCATCAGCCTTGCCCCTGCCCCAGCAGCTAAAATTACTTTCACTTTTTTGTAGACATATCCCTGTTTGGGATGTACCATAGTAAATCGCCGCCAAAAAGGATACTGGGTGGTTATTGAACTGCTCAAGTCCAGGCTTTCGGCTGTTTAGGTCTTGGTTCGCTGGCATATGACGTCGGCTTCAACCAGAACTTTTAAAGGCCTGATTTCTTTTGAATAGTGACGGATTGAGTCGCTGGCTCACGGTAGTGGGTGCATAGCTCGGTGTAAACGTTCAAAAGTGAATGTATTGCGCGCATTGCTTCTCGCTAGGGGCTTGCGCACTTCATAGTGTGTTAAGGGAGACAAGGCTGTGGCAGTCGGTATTCTCGGCAAAAAGCTGGGCATGACCCAAGTATTCGATCAGGCAGGAAATGCCGTTCCAGTCACCGTCGTTGAGGCGGGACCCTGCGTTGTAACTCAAATCAAGACTCCGGATACCGATGGTTATGCGGCGATCCAACTTGGTTTTGGAGAAGCGACAGAGAAGGCATTGAACAAGCCTAAGTTGGGACACCTGTCCCGTTCTGGTAGCGCGCCAGTACGTCACCTTAAGGAATATCGAGTTGAGGCTGCCGATAGCTACGAGCTAGGTCAGGCCGTTACTGCCGATAGCTTTGAGGCAGGGCAATTGGTTGATATTAGCGGCAAGAGCATCGGCAAGGGGTTTGCGGGCTATCAGAAGCGGCACAATTTCCGCCGTGGCCCCATGTCTCATGGTTCTAAGAATCACCGTCAACCCGGGTCTACTGGGGCTGGTACAACCCCCGGGCGGATATATCCTGGCAAGCGCATGGCTGGTCAGATGGGCAATGCTCAAGTTACTATCCGCAAGCTTGAGGTGGTGAGGGTAGATAGCGATCGCAATCTACTGCTAATCAAGGGGGCAATTCCTGGTAAGCCTGGTGCGTTGGTCAGCATTGCTCCCGCAAAGTGGGTCAAGGCCTAGTCCCTAAACCTTAAAGATGGGACATTTTTCGGAGACTTGGAGAGTTGTAGGGATAGGTCAAGACGATGGTAGAGTGCGTCGTTAAAAATTGGGAAGGCCAAGAGGCTAGCACAGCATCCTTGGATTTTAAGGTGGCTGATCAAGATGTAGCTTCCCACATTGTGCATCGTGCCTTAGTGCGGCAGATGAACAATGCTCGCCAGGGCACGGTGTCCAGTAAGACCCGAGCCGAAGTGCGGGGTGGTGGTCGTAAGCCTTGGCGTCAAAAGGGAACAGGGCGTGCTCGGGCGGGGTCAAACCGTTCTCCTCTGTGGCGGGGCGGGGGTGTAATTTTTGGGCCTAAGCCCCGTGACTTCAGCGTCAAAATGAATCGCAAGGAGCGTCGCCTGGCGTTGCGGACGGCTTTTCAGGATCGGTTAGATGACTTGATCGTGGTGGAAGCCTTTGACGATAAATTCTCCCGCCCTAAAACGAAGGATTTATTAGAGGCCATGACCCGGTGGGGTGTTGATGTTGATAGCAAAGTGCTATTAATCATCGCCGAGAAGCAAGAGCTAATCTATCTCTCTGCCCGCAACATTGAAAACGTAAAGCTGATCACTGCCCATAATCTGAATATCTACGATTTGTTGGCCGCCGATCAGTTAGTAGTAACAGCCCCCGCTATCGAGGCTATTCAGGAGGTTTATGGTGACTAACGCTGCAGTGCCCACGTTGGCTGATTTAGTCCGCCGTCCCTTGGTGACTGAAAAGGCTACCCTACTGATGGAAAATAATCAGTATGTCTTTGAGGTAATTCCGACAGCCACCAAGCCTGATATCAAAGCAGCTATCGAAGAGTTGTTTGAGGTCACTGTAACGGCGGTTAACACCTACAATCCCCCGAGCAAGCGGCGACGTTTTGGTCGTTTTGTCGGTAATCGTCCCCACTACAAACGGGCCGTAGTGACTCTGGCCCCGGGAGACTCCATTCCTCTCTTCCCCGATCTGTAGCCATCTAGCTTTAACGTCCCGTCGATTTAGCCGTGTAGCCAGCAAGAATTTCCATGGGTATCCGTTCTTACCGACCATACACTCCAGGCACTCGCGAGCGCACCGTCTCTGAGTTTGCCGAAATCACCCGCAGTGAACCTGAAAAGTCCCTGACTCGGTCCAAGCATCGGCCCAAGGGACGTAATAATCGGGGGGTAATTACCTGTCGCCATCGAGGTGGTGGACATAAGCGCCTTTACCGGGTCGTTGATTTCCATCGTAATAAGGTGGGAGTGCCTGCCAAGGTGGCATCTATCGAGTACGACCCCAATCGCAATGCTCGGATTTCCTTACTCCACTATGTCGATGGAGAGAAGCGCTACATTCTTTGCCCAGCTGGCTTAACTGTAGGTACCGTGGTCGTTTCTGGGCCTGATGCCCCCTTAGAAGTTGGCAATGCTTTGCCGCTGTATAAGATTCCCTTGGGCACTACGGTGCACAACATCGAGATGCAGGCCGGTAAAGGAGGGCAAATAGCTCGCTCTGCCGGAGCTGGGGCTCAGGTGGTGGCCAAGGAAGGGGATTATGTCACCTTAAAGCTACCTTCCACAGAGGTGCGGATGGTGCGGCGAGAGTGCTATGCCACTATTGGTCAGGTGGGGAATGCCGATATTCGTAACGTCAGCCTAGGCAAAGCTGGTCGTAAGCGCTGGATGGGGCGTCGTCCTGAAGTTCGTGGCAGCGTCATGAACCCAGTGGATCACCCCCATGGTGGTGGTGAAGGGCGAGCTCCCATTGGGCGACCTGGGCCAGTTACCCCCTGGGGCAAACCTACCTTAGGGTACAAGACCCGTAAAAAGAACAAGGACAGCGACAAGTATGTGGTGCGTCGCCGTCGTCGGGTATCTAAGCGGGGACGGGGCGGTCGGAACGCCTAGATATATTGGTATCGCATGTCATTGGTTGTTGTGTAGGGCTGAAGCATCATGTCTCGCTCATTGAAAAAAGGGCCGTTTGTGGCCGACCACTTACTGTCAAAAATTGAAGCCCTTAACACTAAGGGAGATAAGCAGGTGATTAAGACCTGGTCTCGGGCGTCTACGATTTTGCCCCAGATGATTGGGC
>SLIY01000373.1 GCA_007135385.1 Leptolyngbyaceae cyanobacterium CSSed165cm_216 | reverse complement strand
TATTAAAGAACCAATTAAAACCAACGAGCACGGCTGGGCTGAATTTCGCTGTAACGGTGGCTCGGTGTCTGTGTGGGTGGAAGAGCATCCCATTCTGGACCGCCTGTTTAGTAGGTTCAGGGGCTAGGTTCGAGAAACTTAATTTGCGAACGTCTGATCCCTGACTACAATAATCCACAACGATATATTGGGCTGCGACCTGCTACGCGTCAACTTTTGGGGCAGATGTTAGCGATCGCCTGGATTGTTTATCTCCGCTCCCCTCTAACTTTGTTGCTGGGGACGGAGCCTCTGCTGAGGACGTAGCCTCAACTGATGAATACCAAGAGGTTCTGCCATGGATAGCGCATTTACAGCGGCCACCTGGTTTTGGTTGATCATTCCTGCGATTATTTGTCTGGGCTGGTCGGTGTGGCAATACTGGCAAGAACAGGCCCACATGCGATCGCGCAAACGACCTTACAAGTTAGAAAGTAAGCCAGAATAAGGAGACGGTTGCCATGGCTGCGAGTACCTTGATTGCCTTTGCCCTTTACCTGTTGGTGATGTTGGGCATTGGCTTGTTTGGCTACAAACTCACTAACAAACATGCCGATTACATTTTGGGTGGCCGCAGTCTGGGACCAGGGGTGGCCGCCCTCAGTGCTGGAGCCTCTGACATGAGCGGTTGGCTGTTGCTGGGATTACCGGGGGCAATCTACGCCGACGGCATGAACCAGTCCTGGATTGTGATTGGCCTGATGATCGGTATCTTTATTAACTGGCAGTTCATTGCCAAGCGGTTACGGGTCTACACTGAGGTATCCGGCGATGCCCTCACCCTACCCGACTTTTTAGATAACCGTTTTCGCGATCGCGCCCGCCTGTTGAGAATCCTGTCGGCCATCGTGATTTTAATCTTCTTCACCCTCTACACCTCGGCGGGGTTAGTGGGGGGCGGCATTTTGTTTCAGCAGTCCTTTGGTCTTGACTACACGGTGGCCCTCTGGGTCGGGGCGTTGATTATCGTCGGCTACACCTTCTTAGGCGGCTTTCTGGCGGTCTGCTGGACCGACTTTATCCAGGGCATCATTATGTTTCTGGCGATTGTGATTGTGCCCGTCGTGGCCATCCAGTCCCTGGGGGGATTGGGGGAAGTAGCCACCCAGGTGGGCCAATTTAATCCTGGATTCAACGACATCATGACTGGCACCTCATTTTTGGGGATTGTGTCCCTCATGGCCTGGGGACTGGGCTACTTTGGGCAACCCCACATTTTGGCTCGGTTCATGGCGGTGCGATCGCCCCGGGAGGTGCCTACGGCCCAACTGGTAGCCATGTTCTGGGTGGTGCTGGCCATGTATGGCGCCCTATTAACCGGCTATAGCGGGATTGCTTACTTTGCCGACGCCCCCCTCGACAACCCTGAAACGGTGTTCTTGCAGTTTACCCAAGTCCTCACCAACCCCTGGGTGGGCGGTGTCTTACTGGCTGGGGTGCTGGCAGCAATCATGAGTACCGTAGACTCGCAGTTGTTGGTATGCTCTAGCGTCATTTCCGAAGACTTTTACCGGGGTATTTTGCGGCCCCAGGCCAGCGAGCGGGAACTGGTCAACCTGGGGCGAATCAGTGTTGTGGTGATTGCTCTTATCGCCACCCTGCTGGCCTCTAACCCCGAAGCCCGGATCTTGGCCCTCGTGGCCTATGCCTGGGCCGGGTTTGGAGCCTCCTTTGGCTCAGTGATTATTCTGTCGTTGTTTTGGCATCGCATTACCCGCAATGGGGCCGCCGCTGGTATCATCGTCGGTGCCCTGACGGTGATTATCTGGGCGCAGCTAGAAGGGGGCCTGTTTGAACTGTACGAAATTTTGCCTGGGTTTATCTTTAGCCTGATTGCGATCGTGGTGGTCAGCTTGCTGGATACCACTCCGGCGATCGAAATTCGCCAGGAATTTGCCCTGGTACGCGACCAGATGGCCAACCGCACCTATGGCCCACCCCTAGATGCACCCCCTGCCGCTCTGGACTAGGGTGCATTTTTATACCGCCAAAAGTTAAGATATGTAACGGCCTGCTCATAAAGCTAGCAGCTGGCAGGCTGTGTACACCTTAAGCGGTTAAATCGGTACATTTGTGCAATTAGATAGCGTTCTGCTTGGGCCTGGGGCATCCACCCCAGCGCCCTCTTCCTCTCAGTCAGACCTTCCTTTCACCCTGCAAGATCTAAAAGCCGCAATTCCTCAACCTTGTTTTGAGCCCTCGGTGCTGCGATCCCTGGGCTATTTTTTTGGGGATATAGCCATGATCGCCACCCTCTACGGGGTGGCTTCCCAAATTAACTCCTGGTTATTTTTACCCGTGTTTTGGCTGATGCAAGGCACCTTATTTTGGGCGCTGTTTGTCATTGGGCACGACTGTGGCCATGGGTCGTTTTCCAAGGCAAAATGGCTGAATAATCTGATCGGCCACCTGGCCCATACCCCGATTTTGGTGCCTTACCACGGCTGGCGCATCAGCCACCGCACCCACCACGCCAATACCGGCAACATCGATACTGACGAGAGTTGGTATCCCATTGCTGAAGCAGACTATCGGGCCATGTCGTGGATCGCTAAGCTGGTGCGATTTTATGGATCCTTGCTGGCCTATCCAGTTTATTTATTTCTGCGTTCCCCTGGCCGTGACGGGTCCCATTTTTTGCCCAGCAGTGCCCTGTTTCGCCCTTCTGAGCGCAGGCAGGTACTCACCAGCACAATTTGCTGGGGAGCGATGGTATTGGTGTTAATCGGGCTAGCCATCCAGTTTGGGCCGTTGTTTTTGCTGAAGTACTATGTTGCCCCTTATCTGGTGTTTGTGGTCTGGCTAGACCTGGTCACGTTCTTACACCACAGCGACTCTGATATCCCCTGGTACCGCAACGATGATTGGCACTTCCTGAAAGGGGCTCTATCTACCATCGATCGCGACTATGGCTGGTTGAACCCGATTCACCATAATATTGGTACCCATGTGGCCCACCATATTTTTCTGGGTATTCCCCATTACCATCTGAAAGCGGCTACAGCCGCAATTAAGCCAGTGCTGGGCGACTACTATCGTGCGTCTAACGAGCCCATCTGGCGAAGTTTTGTGCGATCGTACTGGGCCTGTCACTTTGTCCCCGATCAGGGGTCGAAGGTGTACTACCAGCCTCACCCGAGCTATGGGAAACCATGGGTTGATTAAGACGCTGTGGCATGCGTCCAAAAAGACTATAAAGACCCTGAGCCCTCCATAAAACCTTGGCTCCAGTGGAATTGGCTTCTTTATATTTAGGTGGCGTGATGACCCGTCCAGACTCCCCAGGCCCGAATCGCTCGGTGCAAATTAGCGGTACTGTCACCGGCGGCGCTGTCGTCGTCGGTGACAGTAATACAGTCTCGGTTCAGGTTCAGCAGGCCACATTGCCGGAACCAGGCGCCGTCGATATTCGAGCCGAGTTGCAAGCCCTACAAGCTGTTCTGGCTAGTTTAAATGACCCCGTCGCTAGCGGTGTGGCCCAAAAGCTCGCCGAAGAGGCCCAAAAGCCAGAACCGAGCAAAGATGTTATCGCCACCACCTTGGAAACGGGGTTGACCTACACCAAAACGCTGTCGGGCTTTGCGGAGGCGATCGACAGGTTGCAGCCCCATGTGGAGGCGACGGCAGGATGGCTGGGGAAACAGGGCCACAAGCTACTGCCCCTGGTGGGGTTGGTCCTGTAAGGGGCTAGCCTGGTTGCCTTACTGCAGTAGCGCCTCCACAGCCTGATAAAGCGCTCTAAACCGCTGTAAATTCTGGGATTGAGACAGTCCCAAAGCAACCGTACCTAAGTCTTCACCAGCGTTCAGTACCAATGATTTTTCCAGTTCCCCAAGCCGGATCGTAATGGTTTGGGGATTGATTTCTGGGTCGCGTCCAAATTGGTCAGGCCAACCCGTAAAGTCTTGGGCAACCAACGTCTCTGCTAAAGTTTGCACCTGCCCTGCCGTTAGCTGTCCGCTGCGGCTAGGGTGATGCACCTGGGAATTGACAAATTCTGCCACGCACCACTCCCCTGAGGGTTCAATTCTCCACAGTTCGCCGCTGACACCCACAAAGCCGGATTGGGAAATTTGCACCTCAAGCGGTTCTGGCAGCGAAACTTGATGTCCTGCAACGTTTGTCGTGGAATCAGCCATGGTAATGGGTTGAATACCGGCCAGTGGCCATAGGAGACAGACAATCATGACAATTTTCACATAGTGCATACAGCAACTCCTGAGCAATGCAATGCCTGGGCAGAATTGAGTCTTGCTAACAGGCTGCAGAGGCTGCTGCATCAAGTCACAGCAACCTCTGCAAGAAATGTCACAGTACCTTAGGGCTTAGCCCGAAGAAACTACCTTAGCGCCAAGACACCATTACTGTGTAACGAGAATCAACTGGAGCGCCTGTCGCTGAGAAGCAGTTAATGTTAGCCACAAAATTACTGCCTCCAGAACCCCAGCTTTGTACCTTGCAAGATGCACTATCACCGCCGTAGCTGGTCACCTGTACATTGCCGCCAAAGCTAGACCCGCCGCCCAGACCAGCAAACTGAACGGCGTAGCGACCAACGCCATTACGGGTAATGGTGATTGGTCCACCGGCTGAATTATAGGCATAGGCTGCCATTGGTGCGTAGCTTGCAGCGCTAGGGTTGTTGGCCCAAGCATAGCCTACTCGCTCACGCACCAGTCCGGCTGGTCGGGGAATGTTGCGGGAATCGGCAGCGGCAGCCAGTTCAGCGAAATGGGGGGTACCATTGCTGAGGGTGCCATCATCATCATCAGCAATAAAGCTCAGCAGTACTGCATCTGGAATATTTGCCGGGTTAGCCGCCGCCGCTGCCAAGACTAAACCAGTGGCAATCTGATAAGCACCATCGTCTGAGTAGGTTTTCTTGAGTTGCTGGACAAGCTCCCAGGTGAAACCTGCATAGCGACGACCGACCGCGTGCACCCCGTCACCAGCAGCGGGAGGCCACAAGATAACGTCCGTTGCCGGGCGCAGGCAGGTTCCAGCCCCCAGGAAATCTCGCCCTAGACAGGGCTGCCGGGTGCCCAAGATAGCTAGGGCATCCCCAAACCCTTCACTATAGCCGCCGTCTAGAATACCGCCTTGGCGCGCATCCACGCCATGACCGTACTCGTGCAAAACCACATCGGCATAGGCTGTGTTAGGGCAACTCCCCCCAGCCCTAAAGAAGTTGATGGATGACCCATTCCAGAAGGCATTACAAGAGCTATTGATGTTTACCCGGGTGGGCAGGTTGGGCAGGTTAGGATC
>SLIY01000449.1 GCA_007135385.1 Leptolyngbyaceae cyanobacterium CSSed165cm_216 | reverse complement strand
GGAGGAAACCGGGGCCGATGGGGTGATGTGCTCTCGGGGCACCCTGGGCTACCCGTTTTTGGTGGGGGAAATTGATCACGCTTTGAAAACCGGGGTGCGGCGGCCCCCACCCACCGCCCTGGAGCGGCTGCACTGCGCCCGCGAGCACTTGGGCCTGCTGTGGCAATACAAAGGGCAACGGGGGATTCACCAGTCCCGCAAGCACATGGCCTGGTATGTGAAAGGGTTTGAGGGGGCGGCGACCCTGCGCCAGCAGCTGTGCCAAATTAACACGGTGGAGGCAGGCTATGGGCTGCTAGATAGCGCGATCGGGGACTTAGAGGCTACTCAGGTGACGTCTAGAAGGTGACTCTAGGAAACTGGCATGCACTCCCTGACGCCATCCCCTAACCGGAGCGGATAACCGACCCTTGACTAATGGGGTTTAAGATAGGATCTATGAATAAACTTCACTCTTGATGTCCATGACTTCGTACGCCACTGCCCGCGCCGATATGGGAGAGCTTCGCCGTTTAAGGAGCCTGCTGCCGCCAGAGCTTCAGAGCTGGGTGACGGTGGAGTCAGCCATTGATGTCACCCCGCCGCTGATTACCTGCGAAGAGCTGGGCAAAGATCAGGTGGAAATTCAAATTGACCTGGTGAAGTGGGAGAAACTGGCCCTAGACCAGCGTAATCTTTTATTTTGGCATGAGGTGGGCCGTATTCAAAATGACACCATTCCCCGAGATGGTTGGGAAATGGCGGCCCTGGCCATTGGCTTGGGCGGTGCTGTCGGTGAACTCTGGGTACAGGATGGACTCTTGCTACTGATGGCCTTGGGGCTGTGTGGCTTTTCCGGTTGGCGGTTGTACAAGCGCAACAACAATCAAAAAACCTTGGAAGAAAGCATCCAAGCAGATGATCGGGCGATCGCCCTAGCCACCCGGTTTGGCTATACCCTACCCAATGCCTACAAGAGCCTGGGTAGCGCTCTGAAAACCTTAATCGAGCAGACCCCGAAAAAGCGGCAGCGGGATCGCTACATTAAGCGCTTAGAGGCCCTGAAAAAGAGTGCCGCTAAAGCCAAAGAGCGGGCCCGCACCGAAGCGGGGGATATGCGCTCGGCCTATTGAGGTGTCGCCAGGGCAGATTTTCCCTTGACGTAGGATGGACACGGGCAAGGCCCTGTGCCCATCCGGGCTATCGGTCGATGGGCGCGCCAGCTTTGCCCATCCTGCCTACGGGGGTATTTTGTTATCTAGAAGTCCTCTAAATCCGGATAAGCAACCCCCGAAACGAATTAAGGCTTGCTCCCTTTGGGAGCCCCGTTGTGTTTCATGTCGCTTGCGAAACGACCAGCTCAGCCTGAGCGGAATCAGCATTTGAATCGGGGGTACATAAACAGGACTCGGTATAAGGGCAACTGCTGTTGGCTTACCGTTTTGCTTGGGCTGGCTCAAACTTGTGGGCATGGTCTTGCAGCAGGGCACTAACCTGACCCAACACCTTGTCCATGGGCTTTTGCTGGATGGTTTGACGATCGGGGTAGAAGTCGGGCTGATCCAGGCTGCGAGCAATGGCTTGGTGTACCTGTTCTGCAATCAGAGCGGACAATTCGCCCCGGGCGGTTTCCCGCTGGAAGTTGGCCCCTTCTTCGGTGGTGGCATAGAGGGGGGGAAGTCGGTTGAGGGCATAAGCGGCAATGTCGCCTAAATCCAGGGTGACATCGGAGGTGGACTCGATTTCGGCGACCCTGGCGATCGCTTCGGTCAATACCAATTCTTCCATCACATTAATAAACTGCTTCCGGGGGACGGCCACCACTTCCCCGGTCAATAGGGCACCCATCAACCGATCGAGGGCCATGTATTCTTCGATGGATAGCTCCGAGGCGGTGTCACAGATCCGTCCCACCTCAGCTTCCATGGCAGGGGTTAAGTAGCCGTCTTGCAGGGCTTGCTCGACAATTTTTTCAATAGTCATTTGACCTAAACGCTCCATAAAACTTGGGGGACTCATTCACAAAGATTGAGAGAAACGACTGCTTTCAGGACTAGTTGGCGATTGCCTAGATTCAGATGTTGACTCTGCAAATCACCCAACACCCGCTTGGGCTTATTGTGCCCCAATCCCTCTATGAGTCCACAGGCCGTGTCAGGAATTTAAACGTCTCTGGGGTAAGTTTACTAATACTTGATAAAGCCAATTGCCTGCTTCCAAATTTGATGTTTGTGCTGATCATCGGTTTCCAGGCAGATGCATTGGGGATCTTGCCACAGGATACGGCCTGAAATCAGATCCCCAGTCAGCAGCTTGACGTCAACAGACTGCTTGTCACGTATCAGGTTTTGCACCTGACGAACATGGGGAAAGCCGGTGGAAAACTCTTGGGACATGATACGTTGGCACTTTGGTGGGCGCGCTAGATGGGCTGGTTTTACGGTACCCTGTCTATCGACAGAAATCACAGGGGATGACATCTTTTCTGCCCGGCGTCGAGGGTAAGGGAAGCCTTAGGCCGTCACGGCGTAGGGTGCATGGCGCCAGGGGCGCGGCTCTGCCTATGCGGTTTTATCTCCTCGATAAAGCTCTCAATCGCTTGTGTTAAGTCGCAATGCACCGCTCTCGATACTTGGTGGGAAAGCCAGATGGGCCGCTGGGGGGATTTCGCTCCCCCCAGCCCCCTGCTTCGCACGGCCTATGTCCTTCGGACAGCAAGCAATGGCCTACGACCAGGGCGTTGCCCCAACAGGGGCACCAACATAACAGCTGCCGCCCTGGACCTCACGGAAGGGTTAGCCTGTTGGATATGTTATCGCGCTTCGCATTGCCCAGGAAGAAGTGGTTGGCCTGTTGGGTCAGCACCCCAAACGCCATCTCTTGAGCCCTAAATCTTAGGAAACGCTTCAAATGCTTTTTTCGTTAGGTCACCTTGACAGGGCTGGTAGTGCCCACCCTATGGTAGATAAAGGCTTTCGGCGATTTACGGAGGTTAATTTCAGTCTATTTCAGTGACATGCATCTGTGGCTGAAGCAGTCCTGGATGCCCGATAATAAGGACTCACCCTTTTGCGATGGATGAGGTTATGGAGTTTAGCAAGTATCAGGGGCTAGGCAACGATTTTATTTTGATCGATAACCGCCACCAGCCAGAGCCTTTGCTGAGTCCTGAGCAGGCGATCGCCTGGTGCGATCGCCACTTTGGCATTGGCGCTGATGGGGTGATTTTTGCCCTGCCAGGCCAAGTCGATACTGACTACACCATGCGGATTTACAACTCGGATGGGTCGGAACCAGAAATGTGCGGTAACGGCATTCGCTGCCTGGCCAAGTTTCTAGAGGCTCTGGAAACCTCGGAGGGTAAAGCCCCTGCCCCTGCCCACACCTACCGGATTCACACCCTAGCGGGGGTGATTTCGCCCACCCTGCAGGCGGACGGCCAGGTGACGGTGGACATGGGCTGTCCCGTCTTACTGGCCCAGGAGATTCCCACCACCCTGGGCGACCCCGACGACAAGGTGGTTGACATGCCCCTGACCGTAGCCGGGCAAGACTGGGCTGTCACCTGTGTCAGTATGGGCAATCCCCACTGTATTACCTTTGTGGAGTCTGTGGAGGCTATCCCTTTAGCCACCCTGGGACCCCAGTTTGAACACCATGTCGCCTTTCCCCAACGGATTAACACCGAATTTATGCAGGTGGTGCGCCCCGATTACCTAAAGATGCGGGTTTGGGAACGGGGAGCTGGCATCACCCTGGCTTGCGGCACCGGGGCCTGCGCCTCTTTGGTGGCGGGGGTATTGACGGGACGCTGCGATCGCGCTGCCACGGTTGAACTCCCCGGTGGCCCCTTACAGATTGAGTGGTCAGCGGCGGATAACCGGGTGTATATGACCGGGCCTGCAGAGCAGGTGTTTGAAGGTCAAACTAGTGGTCTGTCAAGCCAGAAGTGACGGGTTAACCGGGTCTGCGGTGCAAGGTCGACGGTTCACGATCTACGGCTCCCCTTAAACCACGTACCGTGAACCCTAAGTCACATCTCCCGTCATTATTTTTTGACTGAATACTCAGTGGGCATTTCCCCGTGTCGTCAGGCCATGCATCCATATCATGTATATCTATTGCATTCAGGATACGAAAATTCAGAAATCCTTGTTGCTAGATAATCCCCGTCTTTAGCATTGAATGAGTGGCGAAGGGACAGATTCTCAGGGGTGATCAGCCATGATCACCACGGGGATCCCGGGTACCCGTCTGCTATCCCCAGATATAAGTCCATAGGAGATTTCGGCATGGTATCTACGACGGCAGCGGCGGTAGAGCAGGGCCAAGACCTGGTGCTCTGGCTGGATCAGTTGCGGCTTGAGGATGTGCCCATTGTGGGAGGAAAAAATGCCTCCCTGGGCGAAATGATTCAGCAGCTCACCCTAAAAGGGATTCAAGTGCCCTCCGGGTTTGCCACCACCTCCTATGCCTACCGCTACTTCATTCAGCACACTGGGCTAGATGCCCAATTGCGGGAAGTGCTGAGCGGGTTTGATATCAATGATGTCACCGAGCTACGGCGGCGGGGGCGAAAGGCGCGATCGCTGATTCTCAACGCCACTTTCCCCAGCGACCTGAGGGCGGCCATCCTCAACGCCTACCATCGCATGTGTGAGTTGGCGGGCCAAAGTCTGTGCCTGGGGGATGAGTCTTGCCTGCAAGACAACGCTTACAGCGAGGTGGACGTGGCTGTGCGCTCTAGTGCCACCGCCGAAGATTTGCCCGATGCCAGCTTTGCTGGACAACAAGAAACCTACCTGAATGTCTACGGCGACCAGGAAGTGCTGATTGCCTGCAAAAAGTGCTTTGCCTCCCTGTTCACTGATCGGGCCATCTCTTACCGCACCACCAAGCATTTTGACCATTTTGATGTGGCTCTGTCCGTGTGCATTCAGCACATGGTGCGATCGGACCTGGCCACCTCTGGGGTGATGTTTTCGATTGATACTGAAACTGGCTTCCAGAATACGGTGCTGATTACCGCCGCCTATGGTCTGGGGGAAAACGTAGTACAAGGGACCGTCAACCCCGATGAGTACGTCGTCTTTAAGCCCACCCTCAAAAGTGGCCATAAACCGATTCTGAGCAAGCGCCTAGGCACCAAAGCCCTGCGCATGGTCTACGACACCAGCGGCACCGAGTTGACCAAAAACGAGCCCGTGCCCCTAGCCGACCAAAACCGCTTTGCCATTGACGACGACGATATTCTGCAACTGGCCCAATGGGCCTGCATCATCGAAGACCACTACACCCAGTTGCGGGGCACCTACAGCCCCATGGATATTGAAT
>SLIY01000265.1 GCA_007135385.1 Leptolyngbyaceae cyanobacterium CSSed165cm_216 | reverse complement strand
TGCGCTAGCCAACGGAATTTGCTTTTAGCCATTCTTTTGACATAAGTTCACTGCTCTTAGACTGGGCCCAGGTAGCTGATTTGGGATTAGGGGCACCACTCGGAGCAATTGCATCCATGACGTTTGATACCCTCGGTCTTTCGACCGGTTTACTTCGTGCTGTCGCTGATCAGGGCTATGACCAGCCCACCCCGATCCAGCAGCAGGCGATTCCTGTAATTTTGCAGGGTCAAGATTTACTGGCCAGCGCCCAAACCGGCACTGGCAAAACGGCGGGCTTTACCCTGCCGATGTTGCAGCGGCTGACCAGCGGCCCCAGCAATGGTCGTCGTGTTCCTCGCGCCTTGGTGCTGACCCCCACCCGCGAACTGGCGGCCCAGGTGGGGGATAGTGTCAAAACCTACGGTAAATATTTGCCCCTAAAAACCGCCATGGTTTATGGCGGTGTGAAGATTGGCCCTCAGTTTAAGCAACTGCGCCAGGGGGTCGATATTTTGATTGCCACCCCCGGTCGCCTGCTAGATCACCTCAACCAGCGCACGGTGGACCTCAGCCATGTGGAAATCTTGGTGCTGGACGAGTGCGATCGCATGTTGGACATGGGCTTTATCCATGACATTCGCAAAATCATGGGGAAACTGCCTGAAACTCGGCAAACCCTGATGTTCTCGGCTACCTTCTCGAAGCCGATCCAGCAGTTGGCTAATACCCTGCTGAATAACCCCGCCCAGATCGAAGTCGCCCCCCGCAATACCACTGCCGAGCGCGTGGAGCAGGTGGTACACCCGGTGGATCGCGATCGCAAGCGCGAGTTACTTTCCCACATGATCGGCTTCCATAATTGGGAGCAGGTGCTGGTGTTTACCCGCACCAAGCATGGGGCCAATCGTCTGGCCGAGCAGCTGTCTAAGGATGGACTCAAAACCGCTGCCATCCACGGTAACAAGACCCAGGCGGCTCGCCAAAAGGCTCTAAAAGACTTTAAGCAGGGTCGAGTACGGGTGCTGGTGGCCACCGATGTCGCCTCCCGGGGGATTGATATTGATCAACTGCCCTATGTGGTCAACTTTGACCTGCCCAACGTAGCCGAAGACTATGTGCACCGGATTGGGCGCACCGGCCGAGCCGGTAACGAAGGCCGGGCTGTGTCGCTGATTAGCAGCGATGAACTGCACCTACTAACCAAAATCGAGCGGATGCTGAAGCAGTCCATCAGCCACGACATCGTACCGGGCTATGAGCCCTCCTTCTCCATGAAGTCTAGACCGGCTGGGGACAGTGCTCCACCCCGCCGCCGGTCCTCGAACCGTCGCCGCTCTGGGGGTGGTCCTCGGCCTGTGATAGCGGGTCAGCGCCGAGCAGCGCCGACCCTAAAGAAAAAGGCCGCGCGCACGGCGTAATCTCAGTAGATCAAAAACTTGTTCTCCTGCCGTGACTTAGCCCTCACCCTAAATCCCTCTCCCAACGTGGGAGAGAGACTTTGAGGAGGTTTCCGGCTCCCCTCGCCCTTCTGGGAGAGGGGCTGGGGGAGTAGCTTGCTTCTCGTGAGGGTGGGTTACAGGGACGTTGCGATCTACCGAATCTCTCGAAGGCATTAGCGATCGCGATCGCGGTTGGTCATATAGGCCTTAACCATGGCGTGGGTACCCCGTTCTGTTTCCCCTTTGGCGGGGCGACGCTGGGTAAAGCTGCCATCGGGGGCCATGTCCCAGGCCTGGCGGTTATCGGCCAGCATAATATCTAGCAAGTCCTGGAGTTCGGCCATCAGGGCTGGGTCTGCCACGGGGGTGACCGCTTCCACTCGACGATCCAGGTTGCGAGTCATCCAGTCGGCACTGCCGATGTAGTATTCGGGCTGGCCATTATTGTGAAAGCAAAAAATGCGGGAATGCTCTAGAAATTGGCCAATGACGCTTATCACCCGGATGTTGTCGCTAACCCCCTTGATACCCGGTCGCAGGCAGCAGATACCCCGCACAATCAAGTCGATCTCAACCCCGGCTTGGGAGGCTTCGTACAATAGCCGAATCATCTTAGCGTCCACTAGGGAGTTCATCTTGGCGATAATCTTGCCCTGTCCCCCGGTTTGAGCATGGTCAATTTCGCGCCGAATTAAGGCTTCCATCTGCGATCGCAGGGTATATGGAGCCACCAGGAGCTGACGATAGGCCTGCTGCCGCGAGTAGCCGGTGAGAAAATTAAACAAATCGGTCAGATCAGCCCCCAGGTCTTCTTGGCAGCTGAACAATCCTAAATCGGTGTACAGCTTCGAGGTTTTGGGGTTGTAGTTACCGGTGCCAATGTGCACATAGCGGCGAATCTTGTCCCCTTCTTCCCGCACTACCAGGGTGGTCTTGGTGTGGGTTTTTAAGCCTACAATGCCGTAGACCACATGCACTCCAGCATCCTCTAATGTTTTAGCCCACTCAATATTGTTGGCTTCGTCAAAGCGAGCCTTGAGTTCTACCAGAGCTACCACCTGCTTGCGATTTTCGGCTGCAGTAATCAGCGCCTTGACAATCGGGGAATCGCCGGAGGTGCGGTACAGGGTTATTTTAATCGCCAGCACCTGGGGGTCGGTAGCGGCTTGGGTGATGAATTCCTGCACCGAGGCCGTAAACGACTCATAGGGATGGTGCACCAAAATATCCCCCTGGCGAATCACCTGAAAAATATTGGGGGGCTGTTCGACATAGGTGTTTCTATCTTCATCGTCAATGTCGATCACCGGCTGCAGTCGCAGCGGCACTAAGGGGGTCCAGGGTTTATCTTTCAGCTCGGGCAGGGGCAGTGACAAAAAGAAGAATAAGTCCCCCAGATGTAACATGCCCTCGATTTCGAAGACCCGATCGGCTTTCACCTTCAGCTCTCGCATCATCCCCTGGCGCAGGTCTTCGGGCATGGAGCTTTCCAGTTCTAAACGGCAGACAAATCCCTCCAGCCGTCGCTTGCTAATTTCCTGCTCGATGGCAAGCAGTAGGTCATCGGCTTCATCCTCTAACACCGGAAAATCGGCATCGCGGGTAATCCGAAACAGGTGATGCCCGCCAATGGTCATGCCCGGAAATAGATAGCCCAGGTTTTCGGCAATCACTTGCTCTAGGGGCACCCCGACCCAAAGACAGTCTTCCCCTTGGTGGGTGCGTAGGTCATCTGGCATGCTAATGAACCGGGGCAAGCTGCTGGGTACCTTCACCCGGGCAAACCGCTCTACCCCATTGTCTGGATTGATTACCCGCACCGCCAGGTTTAAGCTGAGGTTGGACATGCGGGGAAAGGGATGGGACGGATCGACACTCAGCGGAGTCAACACCGGAAAGATGCGTTTCTCGAAATAGTCCGTCAGATAAGCCTGTTGTTCTGGGCTCAGGTCGTCGTAGTGTTTCAGGTGAACCCCATACTGGGTCAGGGCAGGCCGCAGTTTTTGCTCGAAGGTCTGGTGCTGAAGCTGGACTTGCTCGATCAGGCGCGATCGCAGTATCGCCAATTGTTTGGTAGGGGACAGCCCATCTGGGGTGGCCGGGTGCACATCAGCGTCGGCCTGCTCCATCACCCCCGAGATCCGCACCATAAAAAACTCATCCAGGTTGGTGCTGTAAATCGCCAAAAACTTTAGCCGCTCTAACAACGGCGTACGAGGGTCTAAGGCTTCGTGTAGGACCCGCTCGTTAAACCCCAGCCAGCTGATCTCTCGGTTGATGTAATACTGAGGATCGCTCAACGGTATCGCTTGATCAGCAGCTTCAGCCTTAGCCATTCTAGACTCCATGTTCTGTCGTCTGGGCATCGTAACTAACAAACTTGATGATTCGGTTAAGAGGGTTCCAACTAAATAACTTATCCGGACTCTCACTGCGACCGGCCTAATGGACCGAGCTCGCGTCCTGGCAATGGATGTTTTTTGGAGTTGAGAGACCCTAGGAGGCTGTGTGAAAAGCCAAAGAGCTTCTCAGGTTATACCTGTGGAGTCGGCCAACGTGCTCAAACTTCAGGGGGTTTACGGCCTCTTGGCGGCAAATATACCTGGGATGACCTTTTTCAAACAACTGCTAAGGGGGTTTCAGCCAATGTATATCATTCAGCCGCTTAGGACTCCAACTAGGGTTTTGAGGAGCGGCGGCAAAATCAGGCGGGAAGCCCCCTTTGACCCTGTCTATTTTATTAACCAGAAAGATCAGGTTAACTCAATTGTCTTGGAGGTTGCACTCTAGTGATAATCTGGATGATGGCGCTTTGGAATGTAACAGTGACATAGAAGCCGCCATCACAGCTGATCATACGGAATAGGCGCAAGCATGGTCACCACAGCAGAGAAAACAAACGTTGGCTACATTACTCAAATTATCGGCCCCGTTGTGGACGTTAAGTTCGCAAGTGGTCAGTTACCTAAGATCTACAACGCCCTAAAGATTAGTGGCACCAATCCCGCCGGTAACCAGGTGTCTGTTACCTGTGAAGTACAGCAGCTGCTGGGCGATTCCCAGATTCGGGCTGTGGCGATGAGCGGCACCGATGGCCTGGTGCGGGGTATGGAAGTGGTGGATACGGGGGCTCCGATTAGCGTCCCCGTTGGGGCACCTACCCTGGGCCGTATTTTCAATGTTTTGGGTGAGCCCGTAGACGAAAAGGGCCCCGTCAACATGGACAATACCTCCCCCATTCACCGGGCTGCCCCTAAGCTAATTGAGCTAGAAACCAAGCCAACGGTTTTTGAAACTGGAATTAAAGTTATTGACCTGCTGGCTCCCTACCGTCGGGGGGGGAAAGTCGGTCTGTTTGGTGGTGCCGGTGTCGGCAAAACCGTACTGATTCAAGAACTGATTAACAACATTGCTAAAGAACACGGTGGCGTGTCTGTGTTCGGTGGTGTGGGCGAGCGCACCCGTGAAGGGAACGACCTCTATAACGAATTTATCGACTCCGGCGTGATCAACGCTGATGACCTGGGCCAGTCCAAAGTGGCTTTGGTATACGGTCAAATGAACGAGCCCCCCGGTGCTCGGATGCGGGTGGGCCTGTCGGCGCTGACCATGGCCGAGTATTTCCGTGATGTGAACAAGCAGGACGTGCTGCTGTTCATCGACAACATCTTCCGGTTTGTACAGGCAGGCTCTGAGGTGTCGGCGCTGCTGGGTCGGATGCCCTCTGCTGTGGGCTATCAGCCTACCCTGGGTACCGATGTAGGTGATTTGCAAGAGCGGATTACTTCTACCCTAGAAGGGTCAATTACCTCCATTCAAGCGGTATATGTGCCAGCGGATGACTTGACTGACCCTGCTCCGGCCACCACCTTTGCCCACTTGGATGCCACCACAGTGCTATCTCGGG
>SLIY01000283.1 GCA_007135385.1 Leptolyngbyaceae cyanobacterium CSSed165cm_216 | reverse complement strand
GGTCATTGATCCCAGGCTCCTAAGATAGGGCAATGGGACGGTGGGGTAACACGATCTACCACGATAGACGCTGGGAAAGAAAACGTAACGGTTACCATCTGGGGCAGCCGCCGCTTAGGGGGCAAGGTCACAATGTTAATTGATTGTAGGGTGCCCATTGTCTGCAAGGTTATATCAATCCGAACAATCAGAACGCCTGACGCGATCGCCATAGTTCTAGTATTGGCTGGCAAAGATACAACCTCCTTTGCTAGGGGTGTCAGGTCTCAGGATTGGTTGGCCGACTGATGTCGCAGCGGACTCGGGCATGACACAGTATCTCCAGATTCCAGGGGTCTCTGACCGATTGACGACAGCCTGGGGGGGTATCCCAAGGCAGAACCTAGGATCTCTGCTGGCGTTCTAGGGAGGAGAGGGAGAGGGCAAACAATAGCGATCGCGCCCTCCTTGCTTGGCCTGGTAAAGGGCCTGGTCAGCCATCGATTTGAGGGTATTGGGGGTGAGGCTGAGGTCAGGATGCCAGCTGGCCAAGCCCATGCTGAGGGTGAGGTGAGGCTTAATCAACGAGGTGCGGTGGGGAATGTTGACCGCTTCAATTTCCCGACGAATCCGTTGGGCCGCCCGGATCACCCCATCCATATCGGTATTGGGCAAAATCACCGCAAATTCTTCCCCGCCATAGCGGGCTGTCAGGTCTGCCGCCCGCTTGATAGAACGGGTGATGACTTGGGCCACTAACACCAAACAGTCATCCCCGGCCAGGTGGCCATAGGTATCGTTATACTGTTTAAAATAGTCGATGTCACAAAAAATCAGCCCAAGGGGAGCCTGTTCTCGACTGAGACGTCGCCATTCTTGCTCTAGGTAGTCATCAAAGTAGCGTCGATTGGGTAGTCCGGTAAGTTTATCGTGGGTGGCTAGGTGCTGCAGCTTGTGGTAGAGCTCGGCCTGCTGAATCGCAATAGCCAGGTGGTGGGCCATCTGGGTCAGCATATCGATTTCTGAAGGCTGCCAGTGGCGGGGGCGATCGCACTGCTGACAGGCCAACAATCCCCACACTCGCTCATCCTGAATAATCGGAATGACTAAATTAGCTCTTACCTTGATCTGAGCTAGGGCATTGACATAACAGTCGGCTAACCCAGAGGTGTAAATATCCGCCGTGATTTGGCAACGCCCATGGCGGTACTCATCTAGGATGGGGCGATTTGGGCTGAAACAGTGGTCCACAATTACCCGTCCCTGAATAAACGGATAGCCATCGCTGACCGACTCAGCCACCACTCGCCCCCCACAGGTGACATCTAGGGCATAGACTAAAACCCGGTGAGCCGCCAGAATCTGGCGTAACCCGAACACAGCCTTGTCTAAAATATCTTGCAATTCTAAGGATTGAGAAATTCGCTGGGTGACTTGGGCAATCAACCGATCCCGCTGGGCTTGTTGCTTAAATTTGGCCTCGATGCGTTTACGATCGCCAATATTTTGACCAATACCAATAATCCGACCATCAGACAGCCGGAGATGGGCCCAGGCGATATCAATCACATGGCCCGCTGCGGTATAGGTTTGCCAATCCAGCCAATCACCGCTGGCCTGATGGATATGCTCTAGCACTTGTTGCCGGTAGGCTGGGTCAGGATAGCAGGCGGCCATCAGATCCTGTTGTTGCCACTCTGCCAATGACCAACCCAGTTCAGCTTCCATGGCCTGATTGATATATTCAACCTGTCCTTGGGCATCAAAAATCGACAGCATCAGGGGAATGTTGTCAAAAATCGCTTGCAGGGTTTCTGCCTGCTGGTGCAGGGCGGCTTTAGCTACCACAGACCGGGGCGCTTCGACCATGGCCCGGTGAGTCGAGGCCTGGTCTATCACGGCCTTGGTTGCCCCGGCCAGGGGTTGCCCCTCTACCACCAGTCCTAGGCTACCGTCTGCCAGGGACAACCCCGAGCCCACCCAATTCATGGGCGTCTTGCAGCCTTGATCACAGCCCTGATTGGAGGCGGTCTCCTGGATGGTTTGCCCCTGGCTAAGCCGTAGTCGATAGTGGGCTAAACGCTGGACCCAAATCTCCGGTTGGTGCTGACTCAGACGACTTAGGTGGGCCGATAGAGTCGCATCTGGCCCCAGGGCGACAGCAGCAGTATTGGCCCACAACAGGGTAAATGGGTCAAGTTGATAAATCCAAATTGGTGTTTGCAGCATCCCAAACACCTTATATTCTGCTGGTAATTGCGGCTTGGCCATAGCGCTATGGTGGAGTCCTGACTGCTCGATAAACGCGTCGCCCCTAACATTGCCGATGCTTCAAGGTGTTGCCAAACTGACTGTTGCCAAACTGACTGTTGATGCCGCCGCAAAGCAGCTAGACCCAACTCGAGCATCAGTTTGAGCCAATTTACTGAGCCACAAATTCCCTGGCATTCGCTTAAATTGAGTATGCCCCAGCGGGATAATCACTTACCGGGCTAACAGCCATAGACCCTTAGTTTAAGTCTATTGTCGTAGCCTCCTGCGCTTTTGGCAGCCCCATCATCTGCCACTCTCAGACCAGGACCCTGGCCAGAGCCCGAGATTATGGGATTGTGGGCCAGTAAATCCCTGACTCCGGCGTTCTGGATCAGCGATGTTGGGAGAGCACGTCGGCCATCGCCTGTAGCAGGGTATCGACATTGTCTCGGTGACTGTTGTAGCCCATGAGACCAACCCGCCAGACTTTGCCAGCTAAATCCCCTAATCCACCACCAACTTCAATGTTATGGTCCATCAACAGCTGACGTCCAACAGCCTTGGCATCGATACCATCGGGTACCCGCACTGTCGTCAGGGTGGGTAGCCGTAGCTCTGGAGCCACATGGCAGGTCAACCCCAGATCCGCTAAGCCGGCCCAAAAATACTCTGCGGTCTGCTGATGCCGTTGCCAACGAACTTCTAGCCCTTCGGCAGCCAGCAACCTCAGGGCCTCCCGTAATGCATAGGTGAGGTTCACAGGGGCAGTGTGATGATAGACCCGCTCGGGTCCCCAATATTGACGCAGTAAAGCCGCATCGAGGTACCAATTGGCCACCGGTTGCCGCCGCTGTTCTAATTTAGCTACGGCCCTTGGTCCCATGGTAAATGGAGAAATGCCAGGAGCGCAACTCAGCCCTTTTTGGCTACAGCTGTAGGCTAAGTCCACCTGCCACTGATCGAGAAAAATCGGTACTCCCCCCAGGCTGGTGACCGTATCGACCACCAGTAAGCAGTCGTGGGCCCTGCAGGCAGCGCCTAAGCCTGCCAGGGGCTGGCACACTCCGGTGGAGGTTTCGGCATGGACGATGGCGAGTACCGCTGGCTGGTGCTGGTCTAAGGCTTGGGTCAGTTGATCTAGGGTAAAGGCCTCTCCCCAGGGGCGATGAATGGTGCTAACGTCGGCCCCATAACGACGGGCCATATTAACGAGCCGATGACCAAAGTAGCCATTGACGGCCACCAAAACGCGATCGCCCGGTTCGATCGCATTGGCCAGGGTGGCTTCCATCGCGGCTGATCCAGTGCCAGCCACAGCATAGGTCAACGGGTTTTCAGTTTGCCAGGTATAGCGTAGTAGCCCCTGCACCTCATCCATGATCGCCAGGTAGGCGGGGTCCAGATGTCCGATAGGCTGGTGATTCATGGCGGCAATCACCCTGGGGTCGGCATTGGATGGGCCTGGCCCGAGCAGGCATCGTTGGGGCACCTGTAACGGTTCTAGCCGCTGTAAACTCCCTGTGTTGACAGTTGGGGTACTCGAAGAAACTGTAGTAGCCATGGTGATTAGGATCTCTCAACATCCGCAGGTAATGGTGTAGCCATTCTCCTATGGAACCGCAGCCATTGCATCTAAACCGTCCGCAGCCAAACCATAAATAAGGTGCCTGGCCCCTGGGTCAACTCTGCCGGAACAGGGTTGACCCAATGGTCAATTTGTACCGGGCTAATCACCTCAATGTGGCCACCCATCGCTTGCACCAGATCCTGTACAATCGCCAGCCCTAGCCCGGTGCCAGGAATATCACTATCCGCTTGCACCCCCCGATAATGACGCTCAAAGATATGGGGCTGATCCTCCAGGGGAATTCCCGCCCCCGTATCCCCCACCGCAATGCCCTGGTACAACTCGCCGTTGATGGTTTGGACCACCCCAGCGGTCACCCAAATCAGCGACCTTGGTAAAGCATATTTGATGGCATTATCTAACAAATTGCTCATCACTTCTCGCATCGCTTGAGGATCCAACCAGACATCTGGCAGGTCCGGCGGAATATCTTGCACTAATTCCAAATCGCGATCGGGCAATAGTGCCATGGCTGACTGGACCAGGGGAACAATCACGTCAGTGATGGATCCCGGCACTACGGCTAAGGTACGCCCCAGGGGATGACTGAGGTCGTCAGCCTCTGTTCCAGCGTTGCCAGAGGGGAAAGTAAGATCCTCCGGGCGGCTGGGCAACAGTCCTGCTACGGGGGGCATCGCCCCAGGGGGATGAAGGGCCTCATCCCCCTGGGCAACCGCTTCATCAAAATGCTCAGCCAGATCCTGGAGCCGTCGACTTTCCCGCACGATGCTCTCAGCGATGGTTTGGTTAGGGTCTTCAGTCCCCATCCGCTTCAGCATCAGCTTGCCGAAGGTTTGCAGCGCCGTCAGGGGATTACGAAATTGATGCAACAGATCATGGAATGTGGCCGACTGATTGGCTTGGGTTAGTTGCTGCTGACTAAATTGTCGTTGTAGCCACTGCCCCCGCCGATCCATCACACAGGCGATCGCTAGGGTATTGGCCACCCGCTCCGCCTGCTGGTATTCAGCCTGACCCCAGGGGGAGGCTGGGCGTGTACTCACAATCACCCCTAAAATCGCCCCTTCGTGGGCAATGGGCAGCACTAATGGGGTGTCGTCTAGAGTATCGTCAGCCTGGGGTGACACGTCATCTCCTGGCTTTTTCGGGGGGGATTGGTCAGCTGGTAACGGTTCTGAGTCCAATGATCTGGGGTTTGCCTCAGACGTGCCTAGCAAATTACTGGCCCCAGCTTGGGGGTCCGCTTGTAGCGCCCCATCTGGCCCTGCCATTGTGGCCAGTATTTCGTTCAGACTGGTCCAGGTGGCTGCTGTGTCTGGATAAGCGACCAAGGGAACCAGGGTCGGGCTGACTGGATTGACCGATGGCTCAGCTAAGTAGACCACCGTAGAGGTTGCCCCCAGGGCCTGGGTCAACAGGAGAACCTGTGACTGGCATAGGGCAATAAACTCTGGACTGGCGGACGCCATCATAGGGGCAACAATGAAGTGTGACGGAAGGAAAATTAAAGTTTTGTCAAATTTC
>SLIY01000098.1 GCA_007135385.1 Leptolyngbyaceae cyanobacterium CSSed165cm_216 | reverse complement strand
AGGTCAGATCAAACTCGGCTTTCAAATCAGCCAAGAGATTCAGTACCTGGGCTTGCACCGACTTGTCGAGGGCTGAAACGGCCTCATCAAGGATCACAATTTCTGGATCAATCGCCAGGGCTCGGGCAATATTGACCCGCTGCCGCTGCCCCCCCGATAGCTCATGGGGGTAGCGGCGAATGAAGTTGTCAGGATCTAGCCCCACCCGATCCAGCAGATCCCGGGCTTTGGTGCTGGCTTCGCGATCGCTAGCCCCATTGATTTTTGGCCCAAAGGCAATACTTTCTTCGATGGTCAGACGGGCATTGAGGGAGGCATAGGAGTCTTGAAACACCATCTGCATGCGCTTGCGGAGGGCGGTAATGGGTTTGCGCCCCGGCCCCTTGCCATAGGCTTGACCGTCAATGGTGATGCGCCCCTGATCGGGGGAACTCAAATCCATCAACAGGCGAGCTGTTGTGGACTTGCCACAGCCGGATTCCCCAACGATACCTAAGGTTTTACCCCGTTCGGTGGCAAAAGAGACGTCTTCAACCGCCTTAACCACCTGGGTGGGACGACCCAGGAAATTTTTGCCAATGGGGAAATATTTCTGTAAGCCTTCAACCTGGAGAAAAGCGGTCACAACCTTCAATCCTCATAGAACAGCAACTTGAGCAGGAACTAGCGGTATAACCTCGATCACAACCTGACACCCAGGGCAGCATTGGCCTAAACCATCAGTCTCAATCTCAACTATCTAGCGCTTCAAGTCCATCGCCCCGCGCAGCCCATCAGACAGCAAGTTAAAACACAGGGAGGTGATAAAAATCATGAAGCCGGGCAAAACCGACACCCAGGGCTGCACATAAATAGATTGGCGCAACGTGTTCAGCATCAGACCCCATTCAGCGGTGGGCGGCTTCACCCCTAGGCCCAAAAAGCTCAGACCCGCAGCCAAAATCATGCAGACTGACACCAGGCTAGTGGCGTAAATAAACACCACTCCCATGACGTTGTTAAACACATGCACCCGCACAATCGTCAAAGCATTAGCCCCCGAAGCCCTGGCCGCATCTACGGAGTCAAGCAATCGCACCCGGGTGGTCACGCTCTCTGCCACCCGGGCAATGGGGGGGATAAACACCAGGGTGAGGGCAAACATTGAATTCCCTAATCCTGGACCCAAGGCGCCTGAAATCGCGATCGCCAGCAGCACAGCTGGAAAGGCAAAAAATACATCCGTCGTCCGCATCACCAGAGTATTGACCCAGCCCCCAAAGAACCCAGCCATTAAGCCCAGGCTGGTGCCGATCGCAAACGCAACAAACACCGGCAAAATCCCCATCAACAGGCTCATGCGACCGCCATACATCAACCGGGTCAGCATATCGCGGCCCAGTTCGTCGGTCCCCAACGGATGACCGGGGCTGCCAATGGGCAACAGGCGATCCACCATGGCCCCCTGGGACGGGCTATAGGGGGCGATCGCCGGAGCCAAAATCGCAATCAACACCAAGAGCACCAGGATGCTGGCACAGACAATCGAAATTGGATCGCGGCTGAGGCTGAGCCAGACCGTCGCCCAGTAGCCCCGTGACTTGGTGGCAATTTTGCCCCCATCGGCAGCCTTCAGAGCATTCGCTGGCTTTGGTGTAGTTTGCATGAGCTCGGGTTCTTAGAAACGTCTATCGATCGGGACAATCGGGACAACAAAGCAGGTAGCAAAGTTCAGTAAAGGCTAACTAGGCCCTGACTTAGCCTCAATTTCGACGAACGCGCGGGTCAAACAGGGTTTGCAATAAATCGACCAGCAAATTCAGGGCCACAAAGAACATCGACAAGGTCAGAATGATCCCCTGCAACAGGGGAATATCCCGCTGAAAAATGGCGGTATTGAGTAAATAGCCCGTACCCGGCCAAGAAAACACAGTTTCCACTAGAATTGACCCGCCTAAGAGGTAGCCAAACTGCAACCCCATCACCGCCAATACCGTCGGGGCCGCATTCTTAGCCACATGATTGGCAATTCTGCTACTGCCGAGCCCCCGAGCCCGTAGCGAAGTGACAAACTCTGACCCCAGCAGGTCAGCCACAGTCGATCGCACCGTGCGGGTGACAATTCCCATGGGAATAAAGCTCATGGTGATCGCTGGCAGGACCAAATAGCGAGCCCGATTGATCCATGACCCTGATCCACCCCCCAGGGATGGCAACCAATCCAGCTGCACCGAAAAAATAATCACTAGTAAGAGACCAAGCCAGTAATGGGGCACCGAAACGCCAAACAGGGCGATCCCCGTGACCAACTTGTCGCTCCAACGGCCCTGGAAAAAGGCCGCCAACGTCCCGAATAGGATGCCAAACAAAAAGCCAATGGCCGCTGCCGCCAAGGACAGCACAAAGGTATAGCCCAAGGCCCGTCCAATCTCCTGGGTGACCGGGCGACCGGTGGCCACAGAAAAGCCCAAGTCTCCCTGAACGGCTCGCCCTAGCCAGGCAAAAAACTGCACTGGCAAAGGGCGATCCATACCGTAGGCCTGAATGATGCGCTCCACCACCTCCGCTGGGGCATCAGCCGGAATTACGGCGGAAAGCGGATCCCCTGGGGCCAAGTGAACCAGGGAAAAGCAGACCACCGCCACCGCTAAGGCGATGGGAACGGTATAGACAATACGACGACAAATGTACAAAAACATAGGGATATTCCCGCCGAAGGTCGCTCGATAGCTCGTATCACAGGCAAGGCTGGTCACAGGCAAGGCTGGCTAGAGCATCGGTACAGTCTGTCAAGATCCCAGGATTATTGGGCTGATTAGCCCAAAATTTTGGGGTATCCCAGGGCAGAACCCTGGGATCTGTACCGGCGTTCTAGTTGCTCATCCAAACCGGCGTGATGTCCTGGAACCAGCTCTTGGCTTGGACGAAGCCCTGGACCTCGCTACGCATGGCCCGGGGCCCCACATCGTGAGCCACGAATAGGAACGGAGCATCTTCCACCAGGGTTTCATGCAGCCGTTGATAGACCGCCAGGTTTTCCTCGGGGTCAAAGGCCAGCTGCAACTCTTCGATCAAGGCATCCACCTCAGGGTTGCTGTAATAGCCCCAGTTAAGAGAAGTGGGCGGAGCGCTTTCGGAATAAACGAAGCGCACCATGGCAGCAAAGGGATCGTGGGTGGCAAAGGTAATATTGGTGCCATGGGCACCGCGAGAGTCGGGACTGTCTGCCCCTTGGCGCCAGTTGTCAAACAGGGTTTCCCAGACTAAGACTTCAAAGTTAACGTCGATACCCACAGCGGCCAACTGCTGCTGAATCAACTCGTTCATCGGCAGGGGCTGCATCTGCCCTGACCCCGATGCAGAAATTAGCATGGTCACTTCGACGGGATTATCGGGACCATAGCCAGCCTCTTCAAGCAGCTCCAGGGCTGCATCGGGGTCATAGCGGACCTCAAACGCAGGGTCGCCAAAGGCCGGATCATCCGGTAATAGAATCCCCTTTGCCTGCACCATATTGCCCCCTAGCAGGGCTTCGATTTCGTCGCGGTTGATGGCCAGGTTAGCCGCTTGGCGGATGCGCTTATCCGTCCAAGGGGAATCATCCAGGAAACTAAACTGCCACGGCCAGAGATGGGGATAGCCATTGCTGGTGATGGTAAAGCCCCGTCCCTCAAGCATGGCCAGGGTGTCAGCGGGAGGCGCCTCGATCCAGTCCACCTCTCCAGCCAGCAAGGCATTGGAGCGGGTGGTTCCTTCTGGAATGGGGATCAACTCGATGCGATCGGCTTGGGCCATGCGGTCTTCATCCCAATAGTTGGGGTTGGGCACCAACACGGCCCGCTCCCGGGGAACCAGCTCTTCTAACATGAAGGGACCGGTGCCGGAGGGATCTTCCTCAAACGCACTCCAGTCTTCCCCCAGAGCCTCGTAATGGGCAGGGCTGGAGAAGAACATGAACGGCAACTGGTTAATCAGTAGAGAGGTGGGCTCCTGAGTGGTGATTTCGACCGTATAGTCATCAATTTTGCGAATGCTTTCGTAGGCTGGCAGGCGAGCCACCACCTGGGCGGATTGGCGAGTATCGTAGTGGGGGGCGTCTTCATCGAAGATTTTTTCGAAGTTGAAAACTACCGCGTCGGCGTTAAAGTCTGAACCATCGTGGAAGGTCACCCCCTGCCGCAGGTTAAAGGTCCAAACCCGGGGGTCATCCTCATCCACAGACCAATCGGTGGCTAGCTGCGGCACCAACGGCGCTGGTTCATCTTCCACCGACAAATCCCAGGTGACCAGGGCATCGTAGATCGTCATCCCGGTAAAGCGCACCCCTTCAAACCCAGAGTTAGGGGCACCGCCCGTGAGGGGAATATCAGATGCGGTCATACCAATGCGGACGGTGCCACCCGCCGCTTCTTCCGCTGGCACTTCCCCGGGAGTATCAGCCACATCGGTGCCAGGTTGACAGGCTGCCAGGGTGGTGACAGACAAAGCAACGCCCACCCCAAGGCCTGAGGCAAACTTAATGAAACGACGACGACCGATTGCCGCCCAGGTGCGTGAAACAGGAAGCATAAATCGAAAACTCCTCAACCTCTGAGGCCATGACTCTCTGACGAAAGCCCCTCAGTTTTACTGTGCTAGGACTGCCTGGCAGTAATATGACTACCGTCGCTGAGGGGGCTAGGTTCTAGGGGTCAGGTATCAGGAATGGCTGACCGACTGACGCCGCAGAGTATTAAACCCAATCCAAGCCGGGATCTGGAGTTCTACCTGTGGGAAAACTCCAGATCCCGAGCTGGACTTGGTCTAAGTAATCCACTGTGCTAGACCGTCAATGTGCTCATGTTTTGAACACACCCTAATAGGTCGACCGAAGGAAGCCGACAAAATTACCCTTGACCCTTACTCAAGACAGCAAACCAAGATCACGCCAAACAAATCTGGAATACAGCGTACAGTATTCAAACCAGCTCTTTGTATAGGAGATTACATTACAGGAAACCTGTAGATTTGTTGAAGACTCGCAAAAAATGCCAAGGATTCAAAGATCAAAACTTAGACAGCTATTCACGAACCCCTGTGGGGTAAGCACAACAGGAAAGAAACACCTGCAAATACGCAGCAACACCGCGAGGATCTTGCATCTACCAGGAATGTAAGGACATGGACACAATGACTGACTGATCCTTGATCCGGCCTTCGACTCCGCTCAGGCCTCATCCCTCATCGACTCCGCTCAGGCCTCATCGACTCCGCTCAGGCCTCATCGCTGGTTGAGCGGAATCAAAACCGGCAACGTTGAGCCCTTTATTGGGTATCAACGCAAGGTGAAACATGGCCTGTCAAAGGAATCTAGGAGTCAGGAGTCAGGAGTCAGGAGTTAGGAGT